>JBCBAO010000070.1:0-10644 GCA_038532405.1 Pseudomonadota bacterium
ATTGAATGCGAGATTGTTCACCATACGCGCGATACCACGACACGCCTTGCCCCTGCGGACTTGCTGGGCATTCACCCCATGGGAAAATCACCGCTGCTTGAGGATGGCGAGATCGTTATCGCAGAAACCGGTGCCATTACCGAATACCTGCTTGGCAAGTTCGATACTGATTTCCGCCTTCATCCACGGGCAAGCAGCCCCGATTTTCCAAGATATCTAGAATGGTTGCACTCTGCTGAAGGCGCGGTTTTTCTGCCAGGGCTTTTCGGGTTTTATCTTATGACAGCGGGGCTTACCGATCATCCCATGGCGGCGATCATGCAGGCAGAGCGCGACAAGGCGATGGACCATATCGAGGCTCACCTTGCCAGCCATGCGTACTTTGCAGGCGATAAATTCAGCGCCGCCGACTGCCTCATGGGTTTTCAGATGCAGTCGTCCGAGGCCATGGGCGCTTTTGCGACACGCCCTGCGAGCCAAGCTTGGCTCGATAAGGTACGTGAGCGTCCAGCTTATCAGCGCATGATCGCAATCGGTATTTAAATCCCGCGATCATCCTCACTGTTCGTTGCTTCTTCCAAACGCCGTAGCAAATCCTCGTGGAGGCTTTGTGTATCGCCCCCGCCGAAGACAAAAACGCCGGAGCTGAAAGTCGTCCCAAAGGTTTCCGCCGCAACGGCGGTCTGGGCAATGGCGGACAAAAAGTCCTGGTCGGTGAGCGTTGATAGCGGATGTACAAAGGTCGACCAGACATTGCCATTCCCAATGGCGTAGCGAGCATCCAGCACAGCATCGAAATTCGCCTGCAGCATTCGCATGAGCAGCTCCGGCGGCAGGCCGTCTGCCGGAATGATCGGTGAGATAATGCGCATCCTGTTGGCCGTTTCGTCATAGACTGTCATCATATCTCGATCTGCGACCTGGAAACGGTATCCATTTCCCTGGGCACTCGCCGAGGCGTCAATCTGCCGGATCAACTCGCCAAGCCGCTCGGCTGTCATCTCACCCGTGAAAGGTATCTCAAAGCCTGGCGGCTGCTCCAAGGGTGGCGGCACATCCGTATCCTGGGCAAAAGCGATGGGTGTCAGAAGCGGGACAAGGATAAGAGCGCGCATGTGGTCAATACCTTTTCGAGTAAGCTCCTATCAATCCCGTGATCACAGGTTTTGTCGAGCCCGTGTCGCGGCCTTGTGAACTAGCGTGCGCACAGTTCCGCGCTTGAATTGCATGCCCCGATCACATCATCGATCCAGTTGAGATAGCCCTGCAGATTGGTGTAGCGCGCATTATAGTTTCCGGAGCAAAACTCCCCGGTTGCCCGGTTTTGTTCGACCACCGAGAGAACGCCGACCACGGTTGGCCGACCATCGGCCTCATCCACCAGGAGGGGGCCACCGCTATCACCGATGCAGGGACCGGATTCATTCGAGCTTGCAACCGTGATCGCCGCAGGTCCGCTGGCTGTAACATCGAGTTCGGCAGTAAGGAGGTCATTGGAGAGTTCACCATTAAAGCCGGTAAGCCCCCATCCAGCCATTCGTGCGCGGGGATAAACGAGTGGGCTAAGGGCTTGCTGTGTTGCCCCATAGCGGGCGACTGGAACGTCTGAGAGGGCAGCTGCATCCGCATCCGATATTTTTACCAACGCAACATCATTGGCATATTGCCCGCTGGCACCTCCATAGGACGCGTGGCAGATAGAAGCCGTCGCGTTCACCTGCACGGCAAGCGGGCTGCGCAGGCTGCTTTCCGTGGCGATCAGGCGAATTTCGTCATAGGTATTATCAAGGCAATGGGCCGCCGTAACAAACCAGTTGGATGAGATCCGCGTGGCACCGCAATGGCCGCTTGATACGCCGCCAGAGGCGAGGAGGCGCCTGGGTTCCATCTTGACGATTCCAGGAAAGCTCGCGGTCGTGGTTGCCGCGCCATTGACGGCTTGGGCCGTAACCGTAGCCTCTGCCTGCGTTGCGCCTGTCAATTCTGCGATCGTCAGCGTTTCTTCCGGACTCTGTGCGCAGCGCGCCGCATTGATTGTTAGGAGATTATCGATGATGAGAGGCTGTGGCTCATCGCCAATGTTTCCAATCGATGTATCAATAGTGTTTCCCTCGGTTTCATTGAGTACATCTTCGGAGACGGGGATTGGGTTCACAGGCTCTGTCGGTGGGGGCGGGGGCAAATTTGCCGCGCGCTCTTCGCGCTCTGTCGCGCCGGGAAACTTCACAACATCGCATGCGGCCAATGCCACAAATGCTGCCATAACCAGCTGTGTCTTTGAGGGTCTCATAACGCGTCTCTCCAAAGTCCACCCGCAGCTTAGTGAACGGGTTCCGTGCGCCACGGTCAATCCCATATCTTGCCGATCAGCTATTCTCGTCTTCGTATCCAACGAGGCGCAACGGGCGGGCCTTGCGGCCCTCAAGCTCGGCCCAGCGGCAAAGCGCGTCTTCTCGGCCATGGGTGACCCACAATTCTTCCGGATCGACATCCCGCACCGTTTCGGTCAATTCGGCCCAATCTGCATGGTCGGAAATAATTAGTGGCAGTTCGACACCGCTTTGCTTGGCCCTTTGCCGCACACTCATCCAGCCCGATGCGAAGGCATAGATCGGATCTTTAAAGCGCGTGCCCCATTTGCTGCTAAAGGCCGAGGGTGGTCCCAGGACAAGGTGACCGCGGAAAATTTTGCCGGTTTTGTGTTCCGGCGAGTCCAGCGTTGCCGGGCGTAGATCCCCAAGCCCAATCCCATGGGCTTCGTACAAATTACAAAGCGCATCTAGGGCCCCATGAATGAAGATTGGTGCGTCGTGGCCAGCGTTCCGCAGGAGTTTGATGAGACGCTGAGCTTTTCCAAGCGCATAGACGCCAACCAGATGGGTCGCATCCGGATTAGTCTCGACCTGCCTCAGCAATTTTGCGATTTCCCCGTCGGTTTCCGGGTGGTGGAAGACAGGTAAGCCAAAGGTAGCCTCTGAAATAAAGACATGGGTATTCGGCACCACTTCAAAGGCCGCGCAGGTCGGGTCGCGCCGCCGTTTATAGTCCCCTGTGCAGACCATACGCAGGCCGCGATAATCGACGATGGCTTGTGCCGAACCAAAGATATGTCCTGCGGGTGCAAAGGAGACTGTCACTCCGTTAATCGCTACTGTCTCTCCAACGTCCAAGGCCTGGCGGCGTTTAGCGAAGTTTTCTCCGTATCGCGCCGCCATGACAGCGAGCGTTTCCGGTGTTGCGAGCACCATTCCGTGGCCAGCACGCGCGTGGTCAGCATGGCCATGGGTGACGACCGCCCGTTCGACTGCCCCCCGCACTGGGTCGATATAGAAATCTCCCGGTGGGCAATACAGCCCCTTCGGCGTGGGTTGCAGGACAAGATCGGGTCGAATCATAACATTTGATATAGAGCGCAACCGCGTAGGCCGCCATGCTGTCTCCGCCCTGATCTGGTCAAGCTTACGTGCCAGAGCTGCTTGTGAATCGGACGAATAGCCGTATTTTCCCGCTGAATTTGCCTGGAGTTTGGAACCTATGAAACATATCGCTGCCTGCTTGCTTTCCGGTCTCATAATTGCTCCCGCCTTTGCCGAGGAGGGTGGCGCATCGCCGGAAATGGATGCGGCGCTGGCTGCAGGTTGGAAAGCCGGATTTGTCTGTTCTGCGACGTTCAATGCCGGCCAGGCCATCGACACGATCAAGGCCAATGAGCTTGATGGCATTTATCCGGATTTTCAGGACGCTTTCGATGAACTCCCCGAGCCCGTCATCGACCGGTCGGCCAAGACCGTTGCCGTGACATTCTCTGCAGCCCTGCCGCCGCGCTATGCCGTCTGGCGCCTCGGCTTTGGGTGTACACAGCTTCCCATTGGAGCATTGCCGGACGCTGCAAACTACCTGCCGCGGTTTACCGTGTGGCCGGATGTGCCCGCCAGCGATACCTCCAGTGCTCTCGGATCTAATGTCCGCCTAACAGAGAAGTCAGCCTTCTATGACGGTTTGGATGCGCCGGTCTCCTTCGCTTTCGATAGCATCACCTATGGAGAGGGCACACGCACCAGTGCCGTCCTTGTCGTGTCTGGTGGGGAGGTCCGGGCAGAGCGTTATGATCGTGGAATAACGGCCGTAACGCCGCAAAGAACATGGTCCGTCGCCAAGAGCATCTCTGCAACGGTGATCGGCGCTGCCAATTATGCCGGGCTGTTCGACTATAAGGGTCGCACCGCGCTCTCTGCCTGGGAACAGGCCGGCGATCCCCGCGCCGGGATTACGACGGAAAATCTCCTTCATATGGCCAGCGGGCTCGATTCAGGGGCGCGGGGTAACCGCACAGACAGGCTTTATTTCGGCGGTGCAAAGGTTGTGGATCAAGCCTTGGGCAATTCCCTTGAAGCCAGTCCCGGCACCCGTTTCAAATATGCTAACAATGATACCTTGCTTGCCATGCGGACCTTACGCGAACGGCTTGGAGACGACGCGCTCTACCACCGTTTGCCCTATGAAAACGTGCTTTGGAAAATCGGAGCGTTCCACACAACGCTTGAGACGGACTGGAATGGCGATTTCCTATCGTCAAGCCAGGTATGGACAACGGCAAGGGACATGGCGCGCATTGGTCAGCTCTATTTGCAAGACGGTAAATGGGGTGAGGAGCGAATACTACCGGAAGGCTGGGCCACGTTCGTTTCAACGCCCGCGCCAGCCCAGCCCGCCAACCGTGCCGGTTTCGGCTATGGTGCGCAATTCTGGCTCCTGGACAATGTTCCTGGTGTGCCACGGGATGCCTATGCCGCGCTGGGCAATCGTGGCCAACATCTCGTGATCGTGCCATCGCGTGATGTTGTCATTGTCCGTCGGGGGTATGACGTGAACGGCGGCACGCGCTTCGATATTGGCCGGTTCGCGCGGGATATCCTGGCGGCGCTCGAAGCTGCTGAAGACGCAAAGGCGAACGCGGAGGCGAGGGCAGCTGCTCTCGAAAATGGCGAGTTGGAGCCTGCAAACTAGAGCTCAGCTCAATTGCTAATGAGGGCTTTAAGGGACTTTGCGGCCCTTGTTGCAACGGCTTTGCGAGCGTCGCCGGACAATCGCTCCAAATGTGGTCGAAGCCATATGGAGAGATTGGGGTCAGTTTTCGCCCAATTCGATAGCGTATCAATGGTTGCTTTCAGCACGATCCAGTCATTGTGGGTTTCCAGATTGCGCTTCATGATTGTGAGGGCCGCCATCCTTTGCCGGTGATCCATCTCCCCGGCCAGACGCTCGAACAATTGTGCAAGGGTCCATTGGGCCGAGGCTTGGTCCAGCTCGCCGACTTCCTGGATCAATCGGTCAATATAGGGAAGGAGAAGATCGCGGCGTTCAGCCTCGACCCGTTTCATCGCATTTGAGGTTCGCAGGCGAACCACGGCGTCTTCGCTGCCATAGCATCCGAACAGTTCGTCGAAACGGTCCGGGGTTGCTAGAACCGCGTCAACAACTTCAACTGTGCGACCAAGCGAGTTTGGATGGCCGCCAGTCAACATGGCTTCAAACGCTTCGGCCATTCCTTAGAAATCTCCCCAAATGATCTAAGGCGTGATCTGCTGGCCCGTCTCGGGATCGTAAAGCGCAGTGATGGCCATTTGGCTATTGTTGCCACCCCCATCACCAAAGCCGCTGGCCTCGAAGGCCTGGGTTGATTCGGTAATGTAGGTTCGTCCATCCGGCGCGCGTGCGCATGTTGCTGTCAGGTCGAGTTGACGAACTTTCGCCACAACATAAAGCGTTACAGTCCGGGTCAGGCCGCTTGAGTATTTCAGAACCGCCGGATCGTCCTTGGCCACGGTTAGCCGAGCAAGGCTACGGCGCAGAATTTTTTTCTCCGGGCCATCGGCATCCTCGTCTGGTTTTGGTTTGAACTCGTAGGTGATCGTCGCTTCGTCCTCTTCGACAATTTCGATATCATCAATGTCGTCGGGAAGGTTATCGCCAAAACGCGTGCACCAGATCCCATCCTCCAGAGCGCCCTCAATGCCGGATAAGGCGCGAAACGAACTTCCGGGCAGGCTCTCATCAATCAAGTGGGCTGGGGTGATTTGCTTGAATTCGGGCGCTCCAAGATCCACCCTTGCATAGCCCGTGACGGTTTCGCCATCCTCGCCCGTATCCGTCGATGTTCGCTCAATATCAAAGGGGTAGACAGGCCCATCATTCGACCGTTCCACGGCGGACTTCAACGGCTCAGGCAACTCTGCCACACCCATTGGAACAAACAGCCCTGCTGCAACACCAAGATACCAAAAACGCATTGAAACTTCCCTGATTACATTCAATATCTTATCAATTCTTCGGTTCACCAGGAATGCAAGCGCGGCGGTGCAGTTCTGACAAAACTGTAATCCTGGACCATTCCTTCCGAGGGAAGGATCGTCGAAAAATTCTGTGTGAGAGAGCAGGCGATGGCCGATACATCTGATGTACACTCTGTGCTTGGCCCCAGCTTCGAGGCATGGTTTCAAAGTCGGGGGTGGACGGCACGGCCCCATCAATTGTCCCTTACATCTGCTGCGCTCAAAGGTGAGAGTGCTCTTCTAATTGCGCCGACGGGCGGGGGCAAAACCCTCGCCGGTTTTCTTGCAAGCCTTATAGAGCTTTCGCAAAAGGCCCTCCCAAACCGCCAGCGGCCAGCCTTGCACACCTTGTATATTTCTCCATTGAAAGCCCTTGCCGTCGATGTTGAACGCAATCTGATGACGCCCGTTACCGAGATGGGGCTCAACATCCGTATCGAAACCCGTACCGGGGACACACCGCCCCATAAACGCCAACGCCAGCGCAAGTCGCCCCCCGATATCTTGCTGACAACGCCGGAACAGCTGGCACTTTTCATCGCCTCAGACCACGCGGCTGAATTCTTTGCCGATCTGAAATGCGTGATCATAGATGAAGCCCATGCGATCGCGCCGCAAAAACGGGGAGACCTTCTGGCGCTCGGCCTCGCAACCCTAGCAAACTGGGCTCCCGGCTGCCGGTTCCTTGGGCTTTCTGCAACGGTGCAGGATCCTGATGCACTTGCCCGCTGGCTTTCGCCCCACGCACGGATCATCCAAGCCGAAGGGGGCGTGAAAGCTGATATTTCGATTATGGACAGCCGTGAACGCATCCCTTGGTCCGGCCATTCGGGGCGATTTGCAGCACCGGAAGTCTATGAGGCCGTCAAAAAGGCACACCTTGCTTTGGTCTTTGTGAACACCCGTTCCCAGGCAGAGCTTATGTTCCAGGAACTCTGGAACGAGAATGCCGACGGTCTTGCGATTGCTTTGCACCATGGGTCGCTTGCCAAGGAGCAGCGCCGGAAAGTCGAAGCAGCAATGGCGGCAGGCAAGCTCCGTGCTGTGGTTTGTACCTCTACCCTCGACCTTGGCATCGACTGGGGTGAGGTGGATCTCGTCATCCAGATGGGGGCTCCAAAGGGCGCGGCCCGCCTGATCCAGCGCATCGGACGGGCCAATCACAGGATGGATGAGGCGAGCCAGGCTCTGCTTGTGCCCACCAATCGTTTCGAGGTTTTGGAATGCCGCGCCGCCGAAGCCGCTGTCGAGGCGCACGAGTTGGATGGGGATGGGGCTCGCAAAGGGGCGCTCGATGTTCTGGCGCAACACGTTATGGGCCGGGCCTGCGGCGATGGGTTCTATTTGGACGATTTATATCAGGAGGTCTGCAAAGCAGCTCCTTACGCGCACCTAGACTGGGAGACGTGGGAACGGATTGTCGATTTTGTTGCCACCGGCGGCTATGCCTTGAAAACCTATGACAGGTTCCGGCGCATCGTACGCCGCAGCGATGGTCTGTGGGTGGCCCGCACCGCCCAGGATCGCCAGCAGCACCGTATGAATGTGGGGACGATTGTCGAAGCCCAAAGCTTAACCGTGAGGCTTACAAATTTCGTCGGCGTCAAGCAAAGCCGGGGCGACCCCGGCAAGCGCCGCGCCATTGGCGGCCGGAAACTTGGCGAAATCGAAGAGTATTTCATCGAAACTTTGACCCCGGGCGATACGTTTCTTTTTGCCGGCGAGGTTTTGCGACTTGTTGGTATTGAGGAAGATACGGTGCTCGCAATGCGCACGACAGACGATAAACCAGCGATCCCATCCTATAATGGCGGCAAATTCCCCCTCTCTACATTTCTCGCTGCGCGCGTGCGCCAAATGATCCATGACCCCGAACAATGGCGGTACCTGCCGGACCAGGTCCGCGAGTGGATCGAGATCCAGTCCGACCGGTCAAATATTCCCCCGCCTGACCATCTGCTCGTTGAAACCTTTCCGAGGGCGGAGCGGAATTACATCGTCTGCTACCCATTTGAGGGACGGCTTGCCCACCAGACCCTTGGTATGTTGCTCACACGCCGATTGGAGCGGGCCGGCGCAAAACCGCTCGGCTTTGTTGCCTCTGAATACGCCATGGCCGTTTGGGCCATGGAAGATATGTCTGGCCTCGATATGGCAAAGCTGTTCCATCCCGATATGCTGGGGGACGATCTTGAAGCCTGGCTAGAGGAAAGCGCATTGATGAAGCGAACGTTCCGCGCCTGCGCCATGGTCGCCGGACTGATCGCAAAACGCCTGCCCGGCAATGAAAAGACGGGGCGGCAGATCACATTCTCAACGGATCTCATTTATGACGTCCTGCGCAGCCACGAACCGGACCATATTCTGCTCCAGGCTGCCAGGGCCGATGCCGCAACGGGCCTTCTGGACATTCGCCGCCTCTCGGACATGCTGACCCGCATCCAGGGCAAGCTGACCCATTGCGCGCTTGAGAAAATCAGCCCCTTTGCGGTCCCGGTCATGCTGGAGGTGGGAAAGGAACCTGTTTATGGCGCGAGTGTAACCGACGCCATTCTCCAGGACGCCGAGGCAGACCTTGTCCGCGATGCCATGGAATAGTCGGCCAGCTCAGGAAGCGTTTGCGAGGCGATCAAGGGCTGTTTGCAGGATAACCGACGCTGCCGAGGCATCAATCAGTTCAGCCCTGCGCGCCCTGGAAAGATCCGCTTCGACCATGACCCGCTCAGCTTGAGCAGAGGACAGCCGCTCGTCCTGGAAGGCGATCGGGATGTCGCGGTCTTTCAGGATATTGCGGGCGAGCGCTCGGGTAGATTGGCCCCTTGGTCCCTCGCTACCATCCATATTGAGCGGAAGCCCGATCACCAAGCCGACCGCTACACGGTCATCATAGATCTTGAAGAGTGCATTGAGGTCGGCGGCCAGTTTTGTCCGGCGAAGGGTTGAAACGGGGCTGGCGATCAGGCGCAGACCGTCCGATGCCGCCAGTCCCAGCGTCTTTGAGCCCGGGTCAATGCCGATCAACACGCCTGAGGAGGGCATGTCCAGAAGGTCAATAAGTGCCATAGGCGTCCCATAGCTCCTTCGTGGCTTGATCGCCAGCGCTGTGCGGCGTATCGCTCTCGACTCAAGATATGGAGTTCGCCGATGAGCGTCACGAAAGACGATGTCCGGAAGGTTGCGCGGCTGTCGCGCATTGCCGTTGCTGAAGACCGCTTGGAGGGCCTCGCCGGCGAGTTGAACGGCATTCTCGGCTGGATCGATCAATTGAACGAAGTGGATGTATCGGATGTAGAACCCATGACGTCCGTCGTCGAAGCAAGCTTGCCCCAACGCGATGATGTGGTGACAGATGGTAACAAGCAGGCTGACATACTCGCCAACGCTCCCAAAAGCGAAGACGGTTTCTTCGTCGTCCCAAAATCCGTGGAATAACAGGGCCAATGACTGATCTCACCAAACTGACCCTTGCCGATGCCCTCGCTGGGCTGCAAGCAAAATCCTTTTCTTCTCGGGAGCTGACTCAAGCTTTTGTCGATGCCATTGAGGCCGCGAATCCCGCCTTGAATGCCTATGTTGTTCAGACGCCTGAAAAAGCACTGGATATGGCGAACGCATCGGATGCGCGGCGCGCAAATGGCAAAGCCGGCGCGCTTGATGGTGCCCCCCTCGGCATCAAGGACCTCTATTGCACCAAAGGCGTGCAGACCACGGCATGTTCCGGCATTCTCGACGCTTTCACGCCGACCTATGAGTCGACCGTGACCCAAAATCTTTGGGATGCCGGTGCCGTGATGCTTGGCAAGCTCAATATGGATGAGTTCGCCATGGGCAGCAGCAATGAGACCTCCCATTTCGGGCCTGTGTCGAACCCTTGGCGGCGCAATGATGGGGCCAATGCCACCCTGACGCCGGGCGGCTCCTCCGGTGGCTCAGCGGCCGCAGTTGCCGCAGACCTCTGCCTTGGCGCGACGGCCTCCGATACAGGCGGGTCAATCCGTCAGCCCGCAGCCTTCACCGGGACCGTCGGTATTAAGCCAACTTATGGCCGCGCCAGTCGCTATGGCATGGTCGCGTTTGCCAGCTCCCTCGACCAGGCAGGCCCAATTGCCAAAACAGTGGAGGACAGCGCCATCCTCCTGCAGACCATGTGTTCCCATGATGAGCGGGACTCAACCTCCCTGCCGGTGGAAACACCCGATTGGCGCAGCGAGGTTGGCAAACCCATCAACGGCATGCGGATTGGCATCCCGAAGGAATATCGGATCGATGGCATGCCGGACGAAATTGAAGCGCTCTGGAGCCAGGGGATTAC
>JBCBAO010000071.1:0-10628 GCA_038532405.1 Pseudomonadota bacterium
CCGAGTTTGGATATGCGAACAATAATGCAACCCGCGGAAACTCTCCGACATTCCCATTCTTGCAGCTCGGCGATGCTCTGGTGCCGTCATTCAATCCGAACAATCCGTCAGACCAGACCCTGGTCTTCTTTGGACGTGCGATCGGAAATGGCGGCGATGTATCACCGGCGACATTTGATTCCGATACATGGCGTTTTGCGGCGGCGGTCGAGGGCGACTTCGAAACCTCATTCCTGTCCAATGCCCGCTGGAACCTGAATGTCACCCAAGCGCAAAACAGTTTTAACAGCGCGACGGAAGATACGGTTACGGACAGATTTGCCTGTTCGCTTCGTGGCTTTAACGCCTCACCTGCGTTTAATGCTGCAACGGGGCTCGACTGTACCGCGGCAAACCCATTCCTGACGGCGAATGGCGCGGATATCCCAGCCGATGGAACTTTCTTCAATCCGTTTGGTACAGCTGTTCTTGGCACAGCACCAAACAGTGACGAACTTGAAGATTTCATCATCGAATTCTCAGAGGCGAACCGGGACGCCGAGCTGACCGTTGTGGAAGGCTTTGTCTCCGGCGAAATTTTCGAACTGCCAGCTGGCCCTATTGGCCTGGCATTCGGCGCTCAATACCGCGTCCAGGATATTTCGGCGAGCTTTGATGAGATTACTCAGAATGATGGGTTTGCCTTCCTTATCGGTGAGCAAGCCTTTAGCGGCAGCCAGGACGTATACGCTCTGTTTGGCGAAGCGGCAGTGCCGCTCACAAGCTGGGCCGATCTCCAGGTCGCCGTGCGCTTTGAGGACTATGGCGCTGAGGGCGGAACGACAGTCGATCCGAAAGTGGCTCTCCTGCTCCGGCCAACGGATCAGATCTCGTTGCGGGGCTCTTACTCCACCTCGTTCCGCGCGCCCTCCACATTCCAGCTTGAAGGCCAGTCAACAACGCTTCAGCAGGTCTCTGACCCCCTCAATGGTGGGGCAAATGCCTTCGTTGCGGTTCGGGCCCTCGGCAACCCGGATCTCGATCCTGAGGACTCACAAGCGTTTAATGTCGGCGCAACGTTTGAGCCGATCGGCGGTCTTGTCTTTAACGTCGATTACTTCAATTTCGAATTTGACGACGCCATTGTCCAAACCGCACCGCAGTCTATCGTGGATGCAGATCCCGATGGGCCGGACATTATCCGAAGCCCCGCTGGAACGATCATTCAGGTCAATAATGGCTTCGTGAATGCCGCATCGGTTGAAACATCCGGTATCGACTTCTCAGTGCGCTGGAATTTCGATACACGATTTGGCAGTTTCACACCGAGCTTCATCGGGACCTATATCATAGAGTATGATCTCCAGGAGCTGGCAGACGGTCCGGTCATTGATGGGGCAGGCAATCGGAACTTTACCAATTTTGGTTCGCCAACGCCTGAATTACGCTTCAATGCGGGCCTCGAATACTCTTATGGGCCACATGCTTTCAATCTGTTTGGTCGCTTTATCGACAGCTATAGCGACGATCAGAATGGCGGTGACACAATCGATGAAGATTTCCGCCTTGATGTCCAGTATTCCATTGCCTTGAATGAGTTCGTGGACCGGGAGGAAGCCGCGCGGTTTACCATTGGTGTACGGAATGCCTTCGGTGCACGCCCACCATCTGTCGCAACCAATGGTGGCTTTGACAGCCGGGTCCACGATCCACGCGGTGCCCTGCTGACGGTCGGCCTGGATCTGGAATTCTAGGTCTGGAACACTGACTGCGAGAAAAAACAAAAACCCCGCACATATCGTGCGGGGTTTTTTATAGGAATGCCGAGGGAGTGATTAGCTCGCGTCGGCAAGCTCAACGTGTTCTGGGGCAAGCGTAGGTCGCCCGAGAATTAAGTCCGCCGCTTTCTCGGCAATCATTATGGTCGGGGCATTCGTGTTACCGCTGATCAGCGTCGGCATCACCGATGCGTCGATCACGCGCAGGCCATCGACACCGCGCACGCGCAGATCCCCATCCAAAGGCGCAGCTGGATCAATACCCATACGGACTGTTCCAACGGGATGGTAGATCGTCTCGCCATTCGCGCGTATGAACGCATCGATTTCGTCGTCTGTCTGGACGGTCTCGCCCGGGCTCATCTCTGGGCCACGATAGGGCGACAGCGCATTTTGCTTGAGGACGTCCCTGACCATTTTAAGGCCCTCGCGCATGGCCCGGCGGTCTTCCTCCATTGCCAGATAATTCGGGTCGATCAGCGGCGTGTCGAAAGGATCACCGGAGCGCAGGCCAATATATCCACGGGATTCGGGGCGCAATTGGCAAGCATGCACCATGAACCCATCTTTATCGACCTGGTCTTTTGCATGGTTGAAAGCAATCGCATTCACGTGGTGAAGCTGAATATCTGGCCTATCAAGCCCATCGCGGGACTTCAGGAAAGCGCCGGCCTGCAAGGCCTGGTCCCTGGCGACGCCGGCCCGGCGCAACAGATAATTCAAGCCTATGGCATATTTGCGCAAACCTTTACGTTGTGAATAGATCGATAGCGGCTGGGTCATCTCGTGTACGATCAGGACATCGAGGTGGTCCTGGAGATTCTGGCCGACTTGCGGCAAGTCAACTACTGTCTGGATGCCATGCTTTGCCATCTCATCGGCTGGCCCGATACCAGATAGCATAAGAAGTTGCGGCGACTGAACCGCTCCGGCGCAGACAATAACCTCGGCTGACGCATGGACGGTCTCGGCTTGCTTGCCTTTGCCAGATACATATTCCACGCCGACGGCACGGCCGTTCTCCGTCAAAATCCGTGTGACAAGGCCGGTTGAGAGAATTGTAAGGTTCGGGCGGATGTCTTCGATGGGGCGCAGATAAGCGAAGGATGCGCTCCAGCGTTCGCCATCGCGAATTGTGCGCTGATATCCCCCAAAGCCCTCCTGCTGTGCTCCATTGAAATCATCGGTTAATTTATATCCTGCTTCGGCTCCGGCGCGGATAAAGGCGCGGTAGATCGGGTTGTCCAGGGGCGGCTCCTCAACCCAAAGCGGCCCGCCTGTACCGTGAAAATCATTGCCCCCTTTTTCGTAGTGCTCTGATTTCCGGAAATAAGGCAGAACATCGGCATACCCCCACCCCGTCAGTCCCATCTGCCGCCATTGATCATAGTCACGGGCGTGGCCGCGCACATAGAGCATCCCATTTATGGAAGAAGATCCGCCCCAGCCCCTGCCGCGTGGCCAAAACAGCTTACGGCCGTCCATATGGGCCTGTGGCTCGGTCCAGAACCCCCAATTATACTCATTTTTCTCCTGAATGAGATTTCCAACACCGGCCGGCATTCTGACGAGCAAGCTGGTGTCTTTTTTACCGGCCTCGACTATGCACACGCGTACAGATGGATCTGCACTCAACCTATTCGCGAGTGTGCATCCAGCACTCCCGGCCCCCACGATGATGTAATCGAAATCTTTCATTTGAAGCCCTTCTTGGCCCATATTTGTCTACTCTGAACCATAATCCATCTATTTAGTATTGATCTAGAGACGGAAACACTTTGTGAAGACTCATGGGGTAAAAGATACCTGAAGAATAGGTCGGCCGAGGGATGCCGCGTGCATATGGGCGAAAATGCACATCGTTGAGGATGAACCAAATGAGCGCTCTTTCGCATAGCCACGCGATTTTTACGCAGAACCCACGCCTGCAGCGGGACCATCGTCGTCACCGCAGAGTTGGCCTTGTCTTACACGGGCGATTTCTCAACCAAACGAGCGAAGAACATACGCTCGTCACCGTGGATATTTCCTGCGGCGGTGCACGTGTGCGTGCAAACACCAAGCCGGGCCTTGGCGAGCAGGTTGTGTGTTATCTTGACGAACTCGGACGGGTTGTCGGCCACGTCAAACGCCATACCGAGGACGGGTTCGCGATCGTGTTTCAGGTCGCCCAACACAAGCGGGATCGCCTGGCGGACAAGCTGGTCTGGCTTCACAACAAGGATATCCTCGGGCTTGTTGAGGAACGCGGTGCCCAACGCTTTGCCGCAGAGGGTCCGGCCATCCTAATCCGGCAAGACGGGCGGCGTCTGCAATGCCGTGTGATCGATATTTCCCTAACAGGCGCAGGCTTTGAGACCGATGGTCCAGCTCCCCTGATCGGTGAGATGGTCATCACCGGAAATATCTCTGGAGAGGTGGTCCGCCGCTCCAACAATTCTTTCGGCATAAGATTTATCGGAACGGCTGGCGTTAAAGGCTAGTTTTAGCCGCCGGTCCAATTGGGTTTGCGTTTTTCTGCAAAGGCTCGCGGCCCTTCCAGGAAATCGGCGCTTTTCAGCATTTCCCGCACGGCTGGATATCGGGTCTCAAACGCAGTTTGGTAAGACGCTTCGTCCAAGCCCTGCATAGCGACTTGCTTAGATGCACGAACTGACATCGGACTGCAGGCGAGGATCATCTCCGCCCATTTTTTGGCCGTTTCAAGCAGGTCATCAGGGTCGGCAATGGCGTTGACGAAACCGAGGCGCTCGCCCTCTTCGGCCGACACCGTACGCCCCGTGAGGATCATCCCCATGGCTGCCTTCAATCCGATTTGGCGCGGCAATCGGTGCAGGCCACCGGCGAGCGCTGCAAGCCCGACCTTTGGTTCAGGAAGGGCAAACTTCGCGGTCCGGGACGCAATGATAAGATCGCAGGCAAGTGCAATCTCAAAACCGCCGCCCATGGCGACACCATTCACGGCGGCAATGACGGGCTTGTTCAGATCATAGCGCGCCGTCAGCCCGGCAAACCCGGTCTCGGGAACGGTCACCGCATTGCCTTCAGCCTGCCACCGCAAATCATTTCCAGCGCAAAAGGCACGGTCGCCAGCACCGGTGAGGATGGCGACCCAGAGATCCTTGTCGGCGGCAAATGTATCGAAAACCTCTGCAAGGGCCTCATTTGCCGGTGGATGCAGGGCATTCATCCGCTCCGGCCGGTTCATCTCAACGATGAGAAGCTTGCCCTCCACCCGTGTTTTTACAAATTCGGCGTCTGTCATTTGATCCGCTCCCTCTTATGTCTTGACTAAATTCGCGCAGCTCTCCTTAGATCAAGCAAGCTTTGGGGGCAAAGGACATATGGGCGAACGCGAACCGATAGATCTCGGACAGTTGGATCCGCCACGTTGGCGTGTTCTCGTGAAAAATGTCGCCTATGGTCCCTATACGCTTGGCCAGATCAAAGCCTTCATTGCCGAAGGGCGGGTTAGCTTGAACAGCAAACTGGCGGATGGCGATGGTGCACCGTTTCAGCAGGCCGCGGATATCGCCCTCCTGGGCCGTGAATTTGAGGCGAAGGCGACCAAAGCGCGGGCAACAGCCACAGAAACGCCGATTCCACAAAATTATCTGATTGTTTGCCGGCTCTCCCAGACCCCTGAAGCCAGGTTTGTCAGCGCCATGAACACACTCGGCAATTTTGGCGAAGCCATGCCAAGTGTCTATCTCCTGCGCAGCACCCTAAAACTTGCAGCTGTGCAGCAGCGCCTGCGCGAAATCGTTAGCGACTCCGATCAGGTTGTCATCGTCAATGCGACAATGAACCGTCTCGGCTGGTTCAATCTCGGCATGGAAGCCGATGTCCATGTGCGCTCGATCTGGGACAAACCTGTTGGCAATACCGGCGATGCAGATTAGCAGCAGCCGCCCACTGGGGCCGGGTCTGCGGAGATAACCTCTTCAGCGAAAACATCCGGCGCAGCACACCCTGGGAACAAGCCAAAGTGCGTCTCGCCGTCTCCCAGAACCTCGAACGCATCGGCAAACCGGGTTTCCATCAACATGGCAAGCGTATTCCGGCAGACTGGAAAGACCCGGCCAGCCTCGATCTCGTGGCCGGTGTCGAGCTTAAAAATGCGCTCCATTCCGGCAACGCCACCTTCGTAGATAACGGCCTGTCCATAGTCTTCGCAAGCAGCATCGAGAGACGGTAATTTTATGAGCCGCGCGGTAACCGAGGCAAACCGGATCGGATCCGTCTTCGCCTTCAAAGCCGGGTCAATGATCGCGAGCCGGCGATGGTCCACCACCCGAGGATCAATGAATCCCGCCGATTTCACAATTTCCTGATAGTCGGTCCAGTAGAGGGCTCCGGAGAGGCACTCACCATATAAAATGGGGTCCTCAACGAGGGTTTGAGGGATGCGCCTATCCGCGTAGACATCGGAAAAGTATAGTTCACCGCCTGGCTTTAACAGCTTGTAGGCTGCCCGGAAGACAGCCGGTTTATCGGTGCATAGGTTGATCACACAATTCGATATAATGAGATCGAAGCTGCCCTCTTCGAGATCGAGGTCGTCCAGCGTTTCCAGATACCCTTCAATAAAGCGCGTATTCGGTGCGGCGTAGCCGAATTGCTCGGCATGCCAGGCCTCATGCGCTCTAGCAACAGCGAGCTGCTCAGCCGTCATATCAACGCCAGTGACGTGCCCGTTTTCGCCCACAAGCTTTGCCAGGGCGAAGACATCCCTGCCCGCGCCGCATCCAAGATCGAGCACTTTCAAACCATCCAACACCGCAGGAATGGCAAGGCCACACCCATAATAGCGGCTGGACACCTCATCATTTACCGCAGCCAGGGCATCAATGATGTGCCGGGGGGGAGCCGCGAGGGTGGTACAAGCGTCTGTTTTGAGATCGGCGGAACTCGACAGCGTCTGGCCATAATACTCTTTAACGGTCTGGATGTTCATGTCGGGGCTCATTTTCAGCGTGGAAAGGATCTGCCCTCAGTGATAGTCAGCAGGTGCGGCACTGTCACGCGCGGAATTGGACAAGCTTCTGTGAAGACCCGAAAGCTGGCAGCCGGCTCCGTATATCTTGCAGTTGTTGCTCTGCGTCGGCATGACACTTGCTCGGACGGGTTCGCTCGCGTAAGAGCAGGTGTGCGCTGTAGTACACCCCTTTAATGACCGGGTTTAACTCCCCATATAACCTATGGGAAACCCGAAATAGTGATGATCAAACAGGAGGTTGGGACCGAATGCTGCTCAACATGCTCAAAGGGAAACTGCACTCCGGCGCAGTCACGCAATGCGATCTGCACTATGAGGGATCGGTTTCCATCGACCAGGACCTATTGGATGCTTCCGGTATCCTGCCGAATGAGCGCGTGGACATCTGGAATGTTACAAATGGCGCGCGGATCCAAACCTACGCGATCGAGGCCCCGCGTGGCTCAAAGACAATCGGCGTCAACGGTGCCGCTGCACGCAACTTTGCGGTAGGTGACCGTGTGATTATTGCCGCTTTTGCTCATGTTGAAGCGGAAAAGGCGCGCCAACACGCGCCCCTCGTCGTCCTGCTCGACGAGCATAACGACATCCAGCCTGCGTCTACGGCCTATTAAGCCTAAGCTGGGTAGTTATCCTGTGCTCACACGCCTTCAATTCAGGCCAGCTAAACTTTCCTGTTCCGGTCGAACTGAAATGATATAATATCCAATAAATATTTGTTTTTCTTGATTATTATATGCGTTGAAGCTTCTATAAAGCTGTATGGCAAACACGCTCGACCCTGCTAAACACCATGATCATGGCGGACACAGCCATAGCGACATGTCGAATGCGGACGGGCGCAGGCGGGTCAAAATTGCAGCTATATTAACAGCAGCCTTCATGGCCGCTGAGATTGTAGGCGGGCTTATTTCAGGCTCCCTCGCTCTGCTCGCAGATGCAGCCCATATGATGACGGACACGGCGTCTTTGGCCCTCGCCTGGTTCGGATATCGGCTTGCCGCCAAACCCGCAGATGAAAGAAGAAGCTTCGGATTTGCGCGCTTGCGGATACTCGCGGCATTTACAAACGGTCTCGCTCTCATCGCCCTCGCCGTTTGGATTTTTATCGAAGGGATACAAAGACTGATCGAGCCGCAGCCGGTTTTGGCCCCAGTTCTTCTTGGTGTCGCGATATTGGGACTTTTGGTCAACATTATTGCGTTCAGAGTCCTCCATGGCGGGCAAAAGGATGATTTGAACCTGCGGGCGGCCCTATGGCACGTCGCTGGAGATCTCCTCGGTTCTGTCGCCGCCATTGTTGCCGCATTGATCATAATTGGCACAGGCTGGATGGCGATTGACCCCCTCCTCTCCATGTTGGTCGCCGGCCTTGTTGCGGTCGCTGGTTGGCACATCGCCAAGCAGTCGGGCCATATCCTCGTCGAGGGAGCCCCAGCAGGACTGACGGCTCGGGAGATCGCAGAAGACTTAAAAGCCAACGTACCAGGCCTTGCCTCACTATCGCATATACACGCCTGGTCGCTAACCGAGACAAAGCCCCTGGTCATGTTAGAAGCGATGCATGCGCCGACCGCTTGCCCAAACCAGGTTCGCGATGGAATCAAAGCACGGCTGGCCGCACGTTTCCACGTGACCCATGCGACCGTGGAAATGCGTGAAGACAGCCCATCGACCACTGTTGAGCCCTGCTGAACCGATGAAACAGCGTCCGGGGGCTTTATTCTCCCCCGCGCAAACCCCATACCTAGGCTCGAAGCTATTTCCAGCGGCCACGCCATGGGCCGCCAAAGACAGGAGCGTCTTTCATGTCCGATACTCGCCACGCCGAAATTTTGGTCATTGGCTCAGGCCCCGCTGGCTGGACGGCCGCAATTTATGCCGCACGCGCCCTGCGCAACCCACTCGTGGTCACCGGTATTCAACCAGGCGGCCAGCTGACCATCACCACTGATGTTGAAAACTATCCGGGCTTTGCCGAGATTCAGGGGCCAGAACTGATGGATAAAATGCGCCACCATGCCGAGGCTATGGGAGCGTTGATCGCCGAAGACCACATCAGCTCTGTTGACCTCGAAACGCGCCCCTTCCGTGCTGTCGGCGACAGTGGAACAATCTACACTGCGGACGCAGTGATTATTTCGACAGGGGCTCAAGCGAAATGGTTGGGGCTGCCGTCCGAGGATAAGTTCAAGGGGTTCGGCGTATCCGCCTGTGCGACGTGCGATGGCTTTTTCTATCGCGGCAAAAAGGTTGTTGTCGTCGGTGGCGGCAATACCGCCGTTGAGGAAGCCCTTTTCCTGACCAACTTCGCCTCGAAGGTCACTCTGGTCCACCGCCGCGACAGCTTGCGGGCGGAAAAAATTCTTCAGGACCGTTTGTTCAAGCACCCGAAAGTCGACGTGCTTTGGAACACTACGCTGGAAGAAGTGCTCGGCGATGAAAACCCCCTCGGCGTTACGGGTGTCAAACTGAGGGATACGCTCACCGGTGAGTTAACAACGCTGGACACCCATGGTGTGTTCATCGCCATCGGGCATGCCCCCTCGACGGAGCTGTTCGTCGATAAATTGGATATGCATGGGTCCGGCTATCTCGTCACAGCACCGGACTCTACGGCGACAAATATTCCAGGCGTGTTTGCGGCTGGCGATGTGACCGACGATATCTATCGCCAGGCGGTCACAGCTGCGGGCATGGGATGTATGGCGGCTCTAGAAGCGGAACGCTGGCTGGAAGATATGGCTGCAAATACAGCGTTGGAAGCGGCGGAATAGCGCTCTTCAGAGCATTCGCGCTGCAAGTCCTTCTACAACCTCGCGGGATTGGGTTGCGATTGCCGTTTCAATCTTGCGGGCACGTTCCTGCATCACCGTTTCGATCGCTGTCTCCGTTGATGCCGCAAGAGCTGCGCTAAGAGCCATTTGTATTTCATCCCGGTATTTGCGGGCGTTCAGCGCTGTCAACACCCGCGCCCATTGCCAATGCAGTGAGGCTTCATCCGGCTGGGCGGCAATCGCTGCCTGATAATGAGCGCGCCCTTTTTTAACGCTGGCACCGAGAACAGCTGCACCTATACGACCCCCGCGGCGCAACACCTCAACATTCCAGACCGACAGAAACCCGTGGGCGTAGCTATTGTCCGGATCGTCTTCCAGAACAGCCTTTGCAAGATCCCGAGCCGTCTCACCATGGCCAGAGCGCAACGCGTCCCGTGTCGACATCGGGCGCGCCGTGAGAGACAGCGAAATGGCCAGCTGTATTCGCCCCTCAATATGCAGGTCATCCTGCTGAAGTGCCTGGGTGGCAAGTGTATTGGCGCGCTGTATCAAGGCCGGGTCTGGTTCATCGTCCGTTGCGACCGATGCGGCGAGAAGCGACCGCGCGGCAAAGGCCAAATTATCCGCATCTCCAACGGTCTCTGCAATGTCGGCAGCCTCAATAAACCGACCATCCGCATAGGCCATCTTCGCAGACACATCCTGGGCCTGGGCGATCGGGGCCATCAACGCGAACAGAAAGATCAAAATGCGCATATCGAAGACCTTTTCACAGGTTGAGCGAAGCACGGACTATTTCTATAACTTCACATTATTCACCCAATGTGTAAAGCACCTATGAACAGGCCGCTTGCACCTTTCGCATGGCCCGCCTATACACCGCGTTCGATTGGCCGATAACGGCCATTCCACATCAGGCGGTTGGGTAGCTCAGCTGGTTAGAGCGCAGGACTCATAATCCTGAGGTCGAGAGTTCAAGTCTCTCTCCAACCACCACTTACCATATTGATTTCGTTGGATTTCCAAATTCTCGAGTAGCCAGTTGCTCATCGAAGTGACACGCAATTCACACGCAACTTGGGCAAATAGCGC
>JBCBAO010000072.1:0-10566 GCA_038532405.1 Pseudomonadota bacterium
CAAAACGGGAAATAGAATCCAGCGCATTTTCAGAGTGATCAAAATCGAGAAGTTAGTTCAGTGGTATTTGGTTTCGTTGGGACGACAAGTCGTTACTTCCTCTGAAGCCTCTTGGCACTTCTGGGCTGGAGCTCAGCCAATGATCGGATGCAGGTAGTTCCTGGGAGAAGTCGAACAATTCTGTTCGATGGGTCATCTTCCAAGCTCCACCCCGTTTTTCGTACCGGTCGACATACCGGCCCAAGACCACAAAGTCCTGGTCACCACCTTCTTCATGAACACGATGGAAGGCCTGAAAATAAATCTCGCCAAAAGCAACATCGCCTTCGACGTCAATGTTAGCCTGGCCAAGCATGTGATGGTTACGTTCGTGGGGGCCCAGAGCTTCCATAGCGAACGCCGTGAACCCGTCTCCGTCACCAGAATATATCCCGATTTCGAAAGTCGCATCGGGATGGTAGACCGACTTCATTAATTCAGCATCCAGCCTATCCAGCGCCCGCATATAGGTCGCAGAAAGCTCGAAAATTTCTTGTTTTGCAGCCGTTAACACCAGTTGTTCGTATACAGCCCTTGATATCTTCACATCGGCGTCTTCGATATTGTTCATCTTAATTCCCTCAACATAGAGCATTGCCCGCCATCAATGACTGGCCACAAAGCCGTGGCTGGCGTTCAACTACCTCAGCGTGTTGAATGGAGGCTAACAAATCAGATTGGCTAAAACAATCACAATTGAAAGATTTAGTCTCAATAAGTCTGATACCGTTGCGTGTGACTATTTCAATCCAGAAGCTTGCGGTGATGATCTTTGACCATGGGGGCTACACCGATCAGGACACACGTCCAGCAGCGCTCGCCTGGCATTGGAATTCCGTTTATGGGTTTATGGGCTAAGCTGTCGACCGAATTCACATTAAAAGGGCTTGAGATGATGTTTCCAGTTTTGTGTGGGTGTCGTTTGCGCAACTTTATCTCTCGTGTGGATCAATGCAGGGGGCAGCTCTGTTGATTAAGGGCTTGCTGACCGGAGACTAGCAATGTCCCGGGCTCGACCAATTGTGTTCCTGGTGCCGATGGGGCTGCTTCTTGGCGCGGCCGTTTGGTCGATGGTGAACCTTGAGGCTTTCTTTGCGGCGGCGTCGGCGGCGAACACCTGGATCTTAAAGACATTCGGCTATGCGTTTGCCCTGGCCGTTCTGAGCTTCGTTCTGACCTGCGCTTGGGTATTTGTTTCACCCCTTGCACATGTGCGCATTGGCGGGCCGGACGCGAAGCCGATCCTGTCGACTTGGAACTGGTTTTCGATAACCCTTTGCACGACGATTGCCATCGGCATTCTCTTTTGGGCGATGGCCGAGCCCATGTTCCATGTCTATGACGCCGGCACGCGGGACCTTGGAGAGGACCCGGGCGCGCCGCGTCAATTTGCGCTCGTATCGCTGTTCATGCATTGGACGATTTCGCCCTATGCGATCTATACCGTGCCGAGCCTCGTTTTCGCTCTGTCCTTCCATAACTTTAAAACCGCAAACTCGGTGTCTGGTCCGCTACAGCTATTGGCGGGCCGCCGCTTTCCTGCCCGGCTATCCGAGGGTTTGGATGCCCTCGTTTTGATCTCCCTAATCCTCGGCATGGCAGCCTCGCTGGGGGCCGGTATGCTGCTGCTTGCCGGGGGGATTGGTTCGCTTGCGAAGGTGAGCACGACACCCGCATTGCTTGCATTGATTGCTATTGCGATTGTGGTCTTGGTCTTGATCTCGTCGCTTACGGGGCTGTTGAAGGGCATTCGTATTCTGTCCGATATCAACACCAAGTTCTTCTTCGCCTTCGTTGCATTCGTTTTCGTGTTTGGGCCGTCCGGCGAAATACTGATGGGTGCTCTGAGGGCGCTTTGGGGGTATGGGGTTGAGTTTGCTCCGCGGTCCTTGATGGTGGGTATTGGGGGGGACCGTGACTGGGCCAATGCATGGACGATCTTTTACTGGGCCAACTGGCTGGCATGGGCCCCGGTCACAGCGATGTTTCTTGGCCGTATTGCTGTGGGCTATACGGTGCGAACATTCATTCTTGTCAATCTCGTGCTGCCGGCTGTTTTCTCCATGGTCTGGATGAGCGTTCTGGGCGGCTTTGCGATCTCGACAGACGCTGAGCTTGGCGGCGGTTTGAAACAGGTTTTGGATGCGGATGGGCCAGAGGCCGTTGCTTTTGAGGCGATCACCGTCTTGCCTTTGAGTGGCATTCTGATCGTCGCGCTGCTTGCCTTGTCTTTTGTGTCCTATGTGACGGCTGCCGACTCCAATACCGAAGCGATCCGCATGATCTGCGAGGGCGAGGCAGATGACACGGTGGGCGCGATCCAGGCCGGGCGAACGGGGGCGGTGACCAAGATCATGTGGATGATTTTGCTCGGCGGCACGGCGTGGCTGATGACAGCCTTTTCCGGGCTTGATGGCATTCGTATGCTATCCAACCTTGGTGGATTGCCGGCGCTCTTCATCGTCTCCGCTCTCAACATTTTGCTTTTGAAGTGGACGATGGCGACCCGCAGCCCGGAGCTGAATGGCGCTCGATCGCGAACATTTGCGGGCCGTGGGATTGGCGATGTAGGCGAGTAGCGCTTTCTCAGGCCTCGATCTCGAACGTCATTCCGGCGTTTGCTTTTAGACGCGAAACAAGCTTTTCCCCCATGGCGGGTGCAGTGGTCCAGATACCACCGGATGTGTCCGCGCAGTCCTCGATCAGGCAGATCGCTGCTTCTGCAAGCATTTTCGATGTTGAGCCATAGCCGGGATCTTTGTCGCCGGTCACACCAACGCGTATCTCGTCTCCGTTTTCGGCAATCCCGATATATAGGATGTCATAATTCCCGTTTTCGCGTTCATCCTTTGAGGGACCTTCGCCGGGTTTGGGGCCGTCTCCGCCACCGAGCGGAGGTCCACTCGCCATGGCCTCTGCCATGGCTTTGCCATTCTCACCTGGGCCGGTAACCATCATCTCGTCATAGACAAATCCCGCGCCATAAGCGTGGTCCATAAGCGCATTTGACCGGTGTACGGTCTTGGTGTTGATCGTTGCCATAACGAAAGGGGCGACCCACATATCGAGGGACGGATCAAGCTCAACGGACATGCCGGTGGGTTGTTCAGGGCCTTGAAAGCCGCCAGCGAGTGAAAATGGATTGGTCAGAACACCAATCACCGACGGATCCTTCTGCGCCGCGGCCATGGTGGCCTTCATACTTGCGGCGGTGCCGCCTGAAAACGTTCCATTCATTGCGCGAACGCGGCCTTTGACGCGCGGCACCGGTTTGCCGAAGCGTTTTTCTGCTTCGTTCTGCAAAACCAGAATTCCAAGGTCGGTTGGGATCGAGTCAAACCCGCAGGAGAAGACGATCCGGGCACCGGTTCTCTCTGCTTCCGCGCTGTGGGCTTCAATCATGGCATGCATCCAGTTTGGCTCACCACAAAGGTCGACATAGTCGGTGCCCGTTGCTGCGCAAGCGGCCACCAAGCCACTGCCATATAGTTGATAGGGGCCAACCGTTGTGAGGATGACACGCGCACGCTTCGCCATGGCTGCGAGGCTGTCTGGATCGTCTGCATCGGCTGTGACAAGCGCCGTGGTCGCAGGCAATCCCATTTCATCGCGGACAGCGGCGAGCTTTTCGAGGCTGCGTCCGCCCATCGCCCATTTCGGGGCCGTTTCACTGCCATATTGTTTATGCAGGTATTCTGCGACGAGGCGGCCCGTAAACCCGCTCGCGCCATACACAATAATGTCGAATTCCCGTGCTTCAGTCATAACCAGTGCTCCCGTCTTTTATATTGATCGGAAGATGGACGACTGGATGGCGCTCGGCAAATGAAATCCGAGGACCGGAATCTTTTAGAAATCAAATTCTACGCCGACCATCACCCCGTCGCGCCATCTGACCTTGCAGGTATGTCGACGAGGTTGACCGGCACCAAACACTGTCAGCTCAAAGCGCTTTGGCAGTTTTTGATCCTTGTGCAGTTTCAGTTTCGCCCCACTGACGGCGAGATCGGTTAAATCGCATTTTGCCGATCTGACCATGCCCCATTTGATAAGAGCCGTCTGCTCGCTATTGCGGCGCTTCTCGCGACGAAGATTTGCAATGTCAAATGCCATAGTCCTGCCCGTCCTGGAGTTTGATCTCGTTAGGTAAACTTGAAAGGGTTAAAAAATTCATTTCGCCCCATTGGCCAGGCGGCATTCGACTGTATGAACATATGCATTTGGGTGTAACAAACCGAAACAATGGGAGAGACCTGTTTGACCGAAAATGTGATTGTGCGACGTGAAAACGGTGTTGGCCGGTTGACCCTTAACCGACCGGACGCTTTGCACGCTTTAGATCAAGCCATGTGCGAAACCATGCTGGATGCGCTCCGAGCATGGGCGAGCGATCCCGATATTGCCATTGTTATGATTGACCATGCCGAAGAGACCCGCGGGTTCTGCGCCGGGGGCGATATTCGGATGTTGGCGGAAAGTGGCGCGGGCAATGGTGAAGCCGCACGCCAGTTCTTTGCTACCGAATATCGTTTGAACACGGCGATTCACAATTTTCCCAAACCTTATCTCGCGATCATGGATGGCGTGACCATGGGAGGGGGCGTGGGGGTCTCGGTCCATGGATCCCACCGGGTGGCAACCGAGCGGACCTTGTTTGCTATGCCTGAGACAGGGATTGGTCTTTTTCCAGACGTTGGGGGCGGGTGGTTTCTGCCGCGTTTGCAAGGAGAGCTTGGAACCTGGCTCGCCTTGACCGGTGCGCGCCTTAAGGGGGCCGATGTGGCAGCAGCTGGCATCGCGACCCATTTTGTCCCTTCTGAATTGATCGCAAACTTGAAGAGCCAGATTGTGGGTGCTGATTTTTCCACGGGCGCGGCGGAACTGCTCGGAGAGATTCTGAAAGGGGCTGCCCATGCCATACCGGCCGGATCTTTCGAACCAAATATCGAAACACTCAACCAATGTTTTGCCCATGCCGGCGTTGAGGCAATTGTTGACGCGCTTAAGGCTGACGCGTCCGACTGGGCCGTTAAGCAGGTAGAAACGCTCGCGACGAAATCACCGCGGACCCTGAAGGTCGCCCTCCGCCAGCTTCGCGAAGGTCGCGATTTATCCACATTCGAAGAAAACATGATCAATGAATACCGGATAGGGGCGCGCCAGGTCTGTAGCGATGATTTTCTAGAAGGGGTGCGCGCGGTGATCGTGGATAAGGACCATGATCCCAAATGGGCTCCTGCAACGCTGGAAGGTGTTGGCGAGGATGTGCTGGACGCGGTTTTTGCGCCTTTGCCTGCTGGTGAAGAACTGACCCTGCCTTAAGGGGAAGGTGGTCTGGGGATTGGGGCGAACCTTTTCATACTATCCTGTGGAGGTAATCACTGAGGAATAGAAACGAAATAGGCATCTTTATTTCATGCAAAACAGTATTAAATTTTATATCAATTAAATTAACCTTATTGGCTTATCGTGATGATTAGCAGAATATTAGGATAAATTCTGTATATCCACTCAAACTACAACAAAAGTTGAGTGGTGATGGAAATGAATATCAATGCTACGCAGGAAGCTGCGGACTCTGTTGCAGAGTCTTTTCTGAAATCTTTGTCTTTGCTTGAGCAAGCGCATCGTCGTCTTCACGATGTGGTAAAGGATGACCTTGAGCGCAGCGGAGAGCGCAATCTCACAGGTGTCCAGGCTTTGCTTCTCTATGAAATTGGTGAAGGCGAAACGCCGGCGTCGGCGCTGCGGGCACGGGGTGCCTTTGCCGGCACGAGCTTGTCGTACAATGTTAAAAAGCTGCAGGAAGGCGGATACCTGAACCAGGTGCGTTCCAAAGCTGATAAGCGGACCGTTCACCTGTCCCTGACCGATCGTGGCTTGAATGTGCGCAAGCGCGTGTCCGGTCTGTTTGACAAACAAGCTGTGGCATTGGAACCAACTGCCAGCGTCCGCCATGACGATTTAAATCATTTCAATAAGACCGTATCGCGTCTTGAGCGGTTCTGGTCAGATCAAATTCGCTACCGCCTGTAATGGGCAGGTTGGCCTGAGGCGTAACCGTGGGGGAGGGTCTTGCTTCGGCGGGGCCCTTTCTTCGTTTTGAGCCCGGGATCGGCTGCTCCTAAGTATCCCTCGCGCGCACCAGCGTTTTTGTTTGGGTCTTCCCATCGCCTAGCATTGCAACGAGTTTCGATGCGACATGCTCAGCCGTTGGAAGGGTAGCTGGGTCCTCTCCCGGCATTGCCTCAGCGCGCATGCCGGTGCGTGTTCCGCCCGGGTCGAAAAGATTGATTTTCCAGCCCATGGCCTCTGTCTCGTCTGCCCATCCCATGGCAAGCGCCTCAAGGCCGGCCTTCGAAGCCTGATAAGGGCCCCAGAAGGCGCGGGGCATCCGAGCGACGCTGGATGTGACAAATACGATGTTTGGGGCCTGCTCTGCGGCTTGCAGAGCAGGCGACAGCGCTCGAATAAGCCGCCAATTGGCTGTCAGGTTGATCTCTATGGTTTCTTCAAAACTTCGTGGCCCGACGGTTTGCAGGGGGCCAAGTGTACCAAGAATGGCGGCATTGGCGATCCAGGCATCAAGACATCCAAAGCGCTCTAATATGGCCGCGCCGAGGCGGTCGATCCCGGCCGCGTCGGTCAGGTCGAGGGGGACGAGTGTGGCTTCACCGCCGACTTGCTTGATCTCATCGCCGAGGCGTTCAAGCGCCTTTTTGGAGCGTGCCAGGGCAATGACATGCCAACCGGCTTTCGCCAAGTCTTCTGCCGCAGCCCGGCCAATGCCGCGCGATGCCCCGGTCACCAGGACGGTGGATGTGCGATCTTCCATGGAACGGATCAATCCAACAACAGCGAGAGTTGATGCTCTTTGGCGCTTTCTTTGCTCTCATGATCAGTGAGCAATGTCGGGTAATCGCCGGTGAAACAATGGTCTGCATGGGCCGGTGAGGCGGGGTTGCGTTCGGTATCATCTATGGCCCGGTAGAGCCCATCCACCGACAGAAAGCCGAGACTGTCGACGGCAAGTTCTCGCCGCATCTCTTCCAACGAAAATTTCGCCGCGAAGAGTTCATCTTTGGAGGGCATATCGATCCCGTAGAAATCTGGATGCATGATCGGCGGGCTTGCTGAACGGAAATGGATCTCCCGCGCGCCGGCTTCCCGAACCATCTGTACGATTTTTTTGGACGTATTCCCGCGAACGATGGAATCGTCGATCAGGACAACGCGCTTGCCATCAAGGACTGCGCGATTGGGCGAATGCTTTTTGGAGACCGACAATTGTCGGCTTGTCTGGGTGGGCTGAATAAAAGTGCGCCCGACATAATGGCTTCGGATGATGCCTAGTTGGAAGGGAATGCCACACTCCTCTGAAAATCCGATGGCCGCCGGCACGCCGCTGTCTGGCACGGGAACAATCACGTCGGCATCCGCAGGCGTTTCGATTGACAGCTGATGGCCCATTCGGCGGCGCACTTCATAAACGCTACGCCCATGGACGATGCTGTCGGGCCGAGAAAAATAGACATACTCAAAAACACAAGGCCGCGCGGGCCGGGGCGGAAAGGGGGTGATGCTCTCCAGGCCATGCTCGTCGATGATCACCACTTCACCGTTTTCGATCTCGCGCACGAATTCCGCGCCGATAATATCCAGTGCACAGGTTTCCGACGTCAGCACAAATGCCTCTCCAAGTTTTCCGAGGATAAGCGGACGCAGACCAATCGGGTCGCGCGCACCGATCAGCTTCTTATTTGTAAGGCCAACGAGCGCGTATCCGCCCTCTATGCGGCCCATGGCATCGATAAACCGGTCGGTGACGCGGTCCCTTGTGCTTTTGGCAATGAGCTGAAGGACGACTTCCGTGTCCATCGTCGTTTGGAAAATTGCGCCGTCCTGGACCAGTTCTTGGCGCAGGTGGCGAGCATTTGTGAGGTTTCCATTATGGGCAATCGCGAAGCCACCGCTCGCCAAATCTGCGAAGATTGGCTGAATATTGCGAACCACCGGGCGGCCTTGTGTGGAATAGCGGTTGTGGCCGATCGCTGTGTGGCCGGGCAGGCGCTCAGGCAAATCAAGGCCTGTGAAGCTGTCCCCGACGAGGCCCATATGTTTTTCTGCGTGGAAACGATGGCGGTCGAACGTAACGATGCCGCAAGCTTCCTGGCCACGATGTTGGAGGGCGTGTAGGCCTAGAGTGGTTAGAATGGCGGCTTCGGGGTGGCCATATATTCCAAAAACGCCGCATTCTTCGCGAGGCTTGTCGTCATCATGGTCCCAGATCATCGACATCCTCTTAAACCTTCCATGGGTGGGGATTAGTCCCCTAATGTAACACGCGTCAATTGCTCTTCCGCATTTCCCGCGATTCGAGGGGCGTTTGCATTAACAGCTGAGGCTGCCTGCTCGAAATAAGGATAAGTGGCGGCCTCGGCGATCCAACTCGGCACTTTGTCGGTGGCCACCCCATTGTTGAGCAGGACTGTAAAGAAGACCATGGCAACAACGCCGCGGGCGGCCCCGAAGAGCAAGCCCGCCAAGCGATCAACAATGCTCACACCCTCTAGGCCTTGAATCGTGCTGGAGACCCGGCCGCCAAGCCAGGAAACGGCGATGTAAACTATGCCAAACGCCCCGGCGACGACAATAAGATCGGCAGCCCAACTTGCAGCTTCCTCGGGGAGCACTTCGGCAACTCTATCCCGCAGACCAAGGCGCGCATAATAAGCTGCAGCGAGGGCCGCTATAAATGCGCCAAGGGTTGCCAATTCTCGCATGAACCCGCGGGACAGCGCCATCAGGGCAGATACAAGCACAATTGCCAGCGCCACGCCGTCAAAGGCCGTGAAGGAACTGGTGAGGGACTCAATCATTGACAAGCGTCCGGGGCAAGGAGATCCACGAGATCGTTAAGACGCCCAAGCGGCACAACCGTCAACCCATCAATTGCCGTGGAGCTGCCGTCGGGTATGTAAGCGCGCTCAAACCCGAGACGTGCGGCTTCCTTCAATCTCTGTTCTGTTCTCGCCACGGGGCGAATGGCACCCGATAGCGCAACTTCTCCAAAGAAAACGGCCCGTTGCGGCGGCGGTGTATCTGCAATTGAAGATAGGAGAGCCGCCGCCGCGGCCAGATCGCCGGCTGGTTCAGACATGCGGTAGCCACCCGCCACGGACATATAAACATCCCGGCCGGCCAGCGTGACGCCGCACCTTGCCTCCAACACCGCCAATAACATGGCGAGGCGATTGCCATCCCAGCCAACCACCGAGCGCCGCGGTGTGCCATAGGATGACACAGCGGCCAGAGCTTGAACCTCTGCCAGAACCGGGCGGGACCCCTCCATTGCTGCAAACACGGCCGCTCCACCACTCTGTTCCCCATCGGCTGACAGAAATAGGGCCGAGGGCTCCGGCGCAGGGGCGAGGCCATATTGGCTCATTTCAAAAATACCGATCTCGTCGGTCGGTCCAAATCGATTTTTCACCGCGCGGAGAATGCGGAACTGGTGGCCACGTTCCCCTTCAAAATAAAATACCGTATCCACCATGTGTTCGACTACGCGGGGACCTGCGATCTGGCCGTCCTTTGTGACATGGCCAACGATGACGAGCGCCGAACCGGAGGTCTTGGCCCAGCGTGTCAGCTCCTGGGCGCATGCGCGAACCTGGGCAACCGATCCGGGCGCTGCCTCCAGGCTATCCGACCACATCGTCTGGATCGAGTCGATCACCACAAAATCCGGTTGGGTCGATTTCAGCGCGCTAATGATTTTGCGCAAATCGGTTTCTGCGGCGAGATCAACGGGGCTCTCGGCCACTTTTAAGCGGCGTGCACGGTCCTGGATTTGCGCGCTTGCTTCTTCGCCAGACACATAGACAACGCTCAGCCCATTGCGGGCCAAGCGTGCCGCAACTTGTAAGAGCAGGGTGGATTTGCCGATCCCTGGATCACCCCCGATAAGCGTGGCAGAGCTTGGGACAAGGCCGCCACCAAACACACGGTCCAATTCCTCAACACCCATGACGATGCGGGGTGGCGGATCATCCGCGCCATTCAGCGCTGTGAATGTGGCTTTGCTTGCGCGCTTCGTCCCGGATTTTTCAGCCTTTAAGCCACCCGGTGCCGCGGATACGGTCTCTTCAACCAATGTATTCCAGGCACCACAAGCAGAGCACCTGCCGGACCACTTCGAGTGAATGTCCCCGCAGGATTGGCACGTGAATTGTGACGTCAGTGTTTTCGCCATGGCACTGCCTTAAGGGGATTCAGCGCTATTTAAAAAGGGGCATCGATGAAATCAGGCCGACTTTCGCAATCGAGTTGCCTGCACTTGGGTGGCATAGGCTGGGCGGCGGATGATCGGACAGGGGGGTAGATCATCCTCAGATGCATGGCTTATGTGGGGCCGGTTGATCCGCGGCTGACCCTCTAATTCTGTCCAGAGGTCTCGCCAGGTTGGATTGGTCTCTTCAATAAGATGCGAGAGCCAAGTTTCCGGCCACGCCTCCATTCTGTCTG
>JBCBAO010000073.1:0-10417 GCA_038532405.1 Pseudomonadota bacterium
GCCTGGGACAAGCCAGCCGCATGGGCAATCACGGCAGCTTTCATGGCATTGTAAGCTTGCACGCCGGCGAAATCTTCAAGGGCAGCCGTTGTTGAAACGCACACAATCGCGCCGCTATCTGATTTTTCCAGGAAAGGCGTCGCCGCTTCGATGCCGCGGAAAACACTCATCAGATCCACATCGAATGTGGCTTTCCATGTCTCCTCACTGGCGGGCCCGCCCCCGGCGGAGGCCATTGGCACGAAAACATCACAGCCGCCGAGCTCCCCGGCGGCAGCCTCGACCCAGCCGCGATAAGCCGCACCGTCTGCAATATCTACGGCATGGCCAATGACTTTGCCGGCCTGGCCCGAAATCTCAGAAACGGCGGCATCCACCCCTTCTTGTCCGCGGGCGCATATCGCGATGTCGCACCCCTCTGCGGCAAAAGACTTCGCACACGCGAGCCCAATTCCCCTACTTGCGCCAGCGATAAGCACTTTTTTGCCACTTAGTTTCAGATCCATGGTGTTTCGACCCTTTGTTTAATTGCTATTTGAGCAGCCTGCGATCAATCAAACGCCCGCTGCCACCTATCTACTTTGTAGACCGCAAATAAAAAGCAGGATAGACTGCTTTTTGCAAATTTTGGATGGGAGGTCCCCAAACGATGAACCTAAGCTTGAGCGATAAGGATCAAGCCTTCGCGGCAGACGCTAAGGCATTTCTGGACAAACACCTCACGCCGGACATGCGTGAGGAGAACGCAAAGGGCGCAGGCGTATGGGCAAGTTTTGATCTTTCCCTACGCTGGCATAAAATTCTCTATGCAGAGGGTCGCATTGCACCCTCCTGGCCAAAAGAATATGGCGGGAATGACTGGACTTTGGTCGAACGCTATATCTGGGATCGGGAATGTGCCCTCGCCGGGGCTCCGCGAGTTCCGGCAATGGGGCTCAAAATGTGCGGCCCTGTTCTGATGAAATATGGCACCCAGGAGCAGAAAGACACCTTTCTGCCTCGCATTTTGTCGGGTGAGGATTTTTGGTGCCAGGGCTATTCAGAACCCCAAGCCGGCTCGGACCTCGCCGCATTGCAATGCAAGGCTGAACGCGACGGAGACGACTATGTCGTCAATGGAACCAAAATTTGGACCACCTACGCCCAATATGCCAATTGGATCTTCTGCCTTGTGCGGACAAGTGCCCTAGATCGGCCGCAAAAGGGAATTTCCTTCCTCCTTATCCCTATGGACTTACCGGGCATCACGTTCACCCCGATCATTACCTTGGCTGGGGACCATGAGGTGAACCAGGTTTTCTTTGATAATGTCCGAGTGCCTGTAAAATACCTTGTTGGGGAGGAGGACGATGGTTGGACCGTTGCAAAACACCTCCTAGAGCATGAGCGTGCAGGCTCTTATGCGGCGGCGATGCAAAGAAAACTCTCCCATCTCAAGCAAATTTCCCAGGAAGCGCGAAATGGGGAAACGCGGCTGGCGGATGATCCGGTTTTTTCATCGCGCCTGGCCCAGGCCAATATTGATGTCACAGCTATAGATATTACCGAGCAAAGACTGCTCCAAAGCATGTCCAACGGGTCATCTGTACCTGCAGGGCCATCTTTCTTGAAACTCAGGGGAACAGAGGCGACCCAGCAGCTCGACGAATTGTTGATGGACGCGATCGGTCATTATTCATCACCGGACTATCTTGCCGCAAGGGAAGATAGAGCAAACTGGATACCTGGCCCAGACCACGCCATTCCGATTGTCGGCACTTACTTTAACAATCGGGCGGCAACGGTTTATGGCGGCTCCAGTGAGGTACAACGAAACATTATGTCCAAACTTCTGTTCCAATTATGATTAAAGCTGCGTCTCACCTCATGGAAATTCCGACTGATGTCGCCGAGTCTCTTGAAGAGCTGAAAGCGCAAGTTCAGCGCATGAATCCGGAGACGGATGATGAGGCCGGCTGGCAGGAACGCAAAAGCAGTCAGACCCGGGTCGCTCTTCTTGTTGCGACGGTGGAATGCCTCGCAGAAGCCGGTTATGCGAAAACGACGACACAACTCGTTGCAAAACGCGCCGGCATTTCCCGTGGGGCGATGCTTCATCATTATGCGACGAAAGCAGACCTGATCGCCGGAACAGCAGACTATATTATGTATAAGCGGCTGGATGGATTGTATCAGCAGATCGTTAAACTCAGCGACCGCCAGCGCATAGATGAGATGAAAGGCCTGGAGATTTACTGGGAATCAATCATCACCGATGAATATCAGGCTTTCCTCGAGCTCCTGATTGCGTCTCGAACCGATCCGGAACTCGAAGCGGTTTTCCTCGCCAAAGCGCGCGCCTTTGATGATTATGCCTTTTCGCTGACACCAAAATTCTTTCCGGAATGGGGGGCCGTCTCGGAAGAAAAATCGAGGCTTGCCCGCGATTTCCTGGTGACGGCGTTCGAAGGTCTCCACATCAATCACAATCTCATCAACAGCCGAAAGAGACGGGTCGCCGTGCGGACGTTGGTGAAAGACGCCTTGATTATGCTCTACACTTCGGAGAGCTAAGCTTGGAATAGCGATCCAAACCCAGCGCTAAACTTAGCGGGCCAAGTTTCGCGACAAGCCAGCGCGAATTCGAACATATCTAATATCAAGCAACACCAATGCACGGGGATGGTGCCGGACAATCTAGCGGTCTGCGCTGATTGTCCGGCTTATTCCGATGCATCAAGCCCTTGGCTGTTTGTCATAGGTGACGTGCAGATTGATAACGCCGCGCATCAGGATGCTCGGCAGATACTGCAGGTCCCCTTTTGATCCATCGACCTGGAGATTTTTAAGCCGATCCAGGATAATTGGAAAAGCCGTTACCATCTCCTTGCGGGCAAGCTGAGAACCGAGGCAGGTATGGATACCCGCTCCGAAAGCCAGATGCTCCTTGGCATTTTCCCGGCCGATATCGAATGTATCAGGCGATGGGAAACGCTGGTCGTCCCGGTTGGCTGATCCGTATCGCAACAAAATTAGATCGCCTGCGGAAACTTCGACATCGCCGATCGTGTCGCTGCCGGTGGCCACGCGCCACATATTGTTGGTTGGGGACAGGAACCGAAGCGTCTCTTCCACCAGATTTGGCACCAGGGAAGGATCGGCTTTTAAGCGTGCCATTTGATCTGGATTGTGCAGCAAATAATTGATGCCTGCCGTAATCGTATGGGCCGTCGTCTCGTTTCCGGCAACAAGCAGTTGCTGCAAAATAGAGATCAGCTCCGAATGGTTCATCTTGCGCGTATCGCCTTCCTCGGCGAGATCGGCATGGACAAGATCGGAAATGACATCGTCACCGGGATTTACGCGTTTCTCTTCGATGACGTCGACGAAGTAATGATGGCAATCAACGATTTTCTGGGCCGCATCCAGACGCTCTTCTTTGTCGGCAACGCCGGACAATTGAGAGATGAACGCGTTCGACCAAGACTCGAATATATCGAAGTTTTTGCGCGGCACGCCCAGGGCATCGGAGATTACATACATGGGTAGCTTTGCCGCGAAGCTTGCCTTGAACTCGCAGCCGCCTTCCGGCATGGCGTCGATCAGATCATGGCAAAGATCCCCGACATATTCCGTCATCTTAAGGACACGCTTATACGTGAATGCCTTCATCGCAAGTTTTCTATAACGCGTATGGTCGGGCGGATCAGCCGTCAGCATGGTATCGGTCGGCACAATGGCCTTGGACATGATCGCCATTTCTTCTTCGGATGGCGGTTCGACGCCACCCGCGCGCAGATGCTCGCCAAACTTATTGGAAAACATAAACGGCTTTGAATTGACCTCACGGACAAGGTCATAGGTTGCGACATACACAACACCGGTTTTCGGATCGCGGTAGACCGGCGCTTCGCGGCGGGTACGCGCATAAAATGGGTAAGGATCCTGGAGGAATACCCCGTCAAACGTATCAACGTCATGGATCGGGCAGGTCAGTGGATCTTTGCTGACGCTCTGAGCGGAATCTGGCATGGCTTTCTGGGTCTCCCGTAATCTATGGTTTAAGCGAGGTATCCACCGTCGACAGGAATATCTGCACCTGTCGTATAGGATGACTCATCGGATGCTAAAAAGACAATGGCGTTGGCCGGTTCATCCGGACGCCCTAAACGTTTCATGGGGTGTACACTTGCAAATCCGTCGATGACTTGCTCTCGGCTTTGCCCCGCTTGCTCCCCTGCAGCGATGTAGCCATCAACCATTTCGGTATGAATGGCACCTGGGAGTATGCTGTTTACGCGAATATCGTATTTCTGTTCTGCGCAATGCAGGGCGACCGACCGTGTCAAAAGCCGCACACCGCCCTTGGATGATGCATAGGCAGGAAATATCGCGCCAGGGCTTACCCCCATGGTCGACGACACATTTATAATGGAGCCACCCTGCCCGTCCTTCATCGCAGCGACACCAAATTTGCAGCCTAAGAAAACACCATCAAGATTGATTGCAATCGTCTTGCGAAATCCCTCAAGGTCAACATCTTCAATCGAACCCGGAATGCTAATGCCGGCGGAATTGACAACCGTTGTCACGGGACCAAATGCGTCTGATGCTTTGAAGATGGATTGCCAATCGTCCGGGTTCGTTACATCGAGTCGGCACCAGGATGCATTCTCTCCAAGTGTGTCGGCCAGGGCAGCAAGCTTTTCTTCTTGTATGTCCCCAAGGACAACTTTTGCCCCTTCTTCGATGAATCGTTTCGCGGTCGCAGCGCCAATGCCACTGGCACCTCCCGTAACGATCGCGACTTTTCCAGTCAGTCTTCCAGCGCTCATTCACTGGCCTCCCCGTGTTCTATTTAGCACTATTAAAACAAATCGGACTGTTTGTTACAAGCAGGCTTGACTTTTTTTGAAGGGCGCTGGCTAAAATGCACCCAAGATCGGTGGAACCGACTGAGACGGGAGGAAAACATGTCTTCAAAAAACACTACTCATAAATGGTATGGGCGCGCAGCCCATTCCGCTTTGGCCCTTGTGCTCGCCATGGGGCCTTCAACTTTCGGCACGACGGCCCAAGCCCAAGATAGCTCGGGTGAGGCAGAAAGCGCCGAGGATGGAACGTTAAGTATTGACCCGGTCGTTGTGACGGCTCGGAAACGTGAGGAATCGATCCAATCGGTGCCCGTCTCCATTACGGCGGTAAGCCCTAATCAGCTGGCAAACGAATCGGCTCTGACAATCGAGGATATCCAGGGCCTCGCACCCAATGTCGTCATCGATCCTGTATCCGCAGCACCCGGCGCGTCGGCCGTTGCTATTCGCGGGATCAGCTTCGAAGATGTTGAGCGTAGCTTCGAACCAACCGTTGGTCTTGTGGTAGATGGCGTCTTTCTTGGCACAAGTGTCGGGCAGCTCTCCAATACATTTGACTTTGAAAGCGTGGAAGTGCTGCGCGGGCCCCAAGGCACCCTATTCGGGCGCAATACAATCGGTGGTGTGATCAGCGTGCGACGCTCGCGGCCGACCAAGGAATGGGGGTTCAAAGCACAGGCATCGGTAACCAATCAGGAGCGTCAGGAATATTCAGCTATCCTCAACATCCCGGTCATTGAAGACCGCGTCGGCCTGAAAGCATTTGTCTTTGAAAGAAACTTTGACGGTTTCTTCGATAATGTGACAACCGGTGAGGACGACGGCGGCAGCGACTATCTTAATTATGGTGTCACGCTCGCGGCTGATATTTCGGATAGTATCGACGTCCTGATCACAGCTGAACGCCAAGAGTTCACAGGGGACCCTTTCCAGGTCCCGTTTAGCCAACCAGGCCTCGATTTGATTTGTGGCATTCCCGGAGCCGTGCCTTCTTTTGCACCGGAATCCGAGTGTGGTTTAACGGTCGACGACTTTGCAGATACGTTTGAATCGTTCTCCGATTTCGAGGACGACTTCTTCCTCGACGAGAACGATCTTACCGCTGAGGTCAACTGGGATATCGGCGACTTTACCTTAACCTCGATCACCGCCTGGCGCGAATCCGACGACAATCAAACACAAGATTTCGACGCTACATCGTTTCCGTTTTTCTTCACCGATCGAACCCAGCAATACCGCCAATTTTCGCAAGAACTACGCTTTGCAGGCACGCTCGGAAGTCGAATTGATTTCGTAACGGGTTTCTACCTTTTCGACAGCAATTATGCCCTGCAGCAGGAAACTGACGGTGCAATCTTCCCGGCAGATCCGGTATCAGGCCTGCTGGGCACGCAAATTCTTGCAGATGTCGAACAAGATACATTTTCTTGGGCTCTGTTTGCCGATGTGGATGTCAACATCACGGATAAACTCCGCCTGAACCTGGGTGGACGCTTCACACGGGATCAGAAGGATTTCCGCATATCAAACGATTTGAACTTCCCAACGATCGGCGTTGTTCCAATCTTTGATACTCTTGACCCCGCTCAACTCCCTGCGGGGCTGGAAACCAACAGCGATGGGTTCATTGAATCAGAATTCGATGATTTCGCGCCACGTGTTTCTTTGGACTATCAGTTCACAGATGACATTCTCGGCTTTGCATCCTGGACACAGGGCTTCCGGGCAGGCGGGTTTAACGGACGGGCTGGAAGCATCACGGCTGCAACGACCATCTTCGAACCGGAAGAAGTGAATTCCTTCGAGGTTGGCTTCAAGTCCGAGTTTTTAAACAATCGTATTCAGTTGAACACCACCGGCTTCGTCGCGCTATATGAAGATCGCCAGGAAGATACGGTTATTCCGGTGGACGAACCACCATTCCAGGAAACCGTCGTTTTCAACGCATCGGACTCCACCTTTTGGGGTATCGAGTTCGACTCACGGGCGGTCATTACCGACAATTTCGATATTGTGACATCGTTCGGTTATCTTAATGCCGAGTTCGATGAATTCCCGGTACTTGGTGTTGATCCCCTTACGGGCGGCCCTGCAACGTTTGATCAATCCGATCTAGACATTCGCCGCACACCGGATTTCACATTTTCGATCACCGGAAATTATTCGCAGCAGATCGGTCCGGGTGATTTTAACGGAAGCCTGAGTTTCCGCTTCACTGACGAATTGCAGACAACCATTGTGAACGCCAACCCATTGATCGGTCCGCAAATCGATCCACTGGTCACACCGGACACGAATGGTCCAGCCTTTAACGATCCACGTGGTCTGTCGGAAACCGAAGAAATTCTGAACCTGACATTGTCCTATAGCTGGGATGTTGGTCCAACCCGCGTGACAGGAGCTTTCTTCGCGCGTAATCTGCTTGATGATGTTGGTCTAAACAGCGTACTACCTGTCGCTGGGCTTTTCACCTTCGGCACATTGGACGCACCTCGCGAAATCGGTGGGTCTATTTCCGTCGAATTCTAAAGGTAAGGCGACCAGGGGCAAAACGGTTAGTGATTTGATATGTCTGAACTTGACGGCAAAGTCGCGCTTATAACCGGAGGCACACGCGGGATCGGTCTCGCGTGTGCCTCACGCCTCGCTGCTGCGGGTGCGAAAGTCGTGATTACCGGGCGCTCCGAAGAAGCCGGGGCTACGGCGGCAGAAACCCTGGGCAGCAATGGTCTATTCCTCAAACAAGACGTTGGCTCGGAAACCGATTGGGTAGCAGTTACAGCTAAGGTCCAAGAGGCTTTTGGCCGGCTCGACATTGTCGTCGCCAATGCAGGCATATCGAATGCCTCACCTATGGTTGATATGTCGCTTGAACAGTTTCGCACCATGCACGACATTCATCTGAAAGGTGCGTTTCTCGCGGTAAAATACGGCGCAATCGAGATGCGTAAACATGGTGATGGGGGCTCAATCATTTTGATGTCATCCATCATGGGTAAAATTAGTGCGGCTGGATATGTGCATTATTCCTCCGCAAAAACCGGCGTGCGGCTGCTCGCCAAATCTGCAGCGCTGGAGCTCGGCCCGGAAGGTATTCGTGTCAACAGCGTACTGCCAGGGTTTATCCGTACAGATATGACCGTTGCCTTTCCAGAGGAACAGATTGCCCCAATCGCGGTTCCCGTAAAACGGTTCGGGAATGCCGAAGAAATCGGCGACGCAGTTCTTTTCGCAGCCACCGATCGCTCCAAATTTATGACCGGCGCAGACTTGGTCCTCGACGGAGGCATGATCGCCAGATGACCCCCTTACCTGCACTGAACGGAAAAGTTGCGATTATCACCGGCACCACAAAAGGGATTGGTCGGTCCACTGCCGTACTCTTTGCCCAATCTGGCGCAAAGATCATCGCAACGGGGCGTGACGAGAAAGAAGGTGCCCGCACACAAGCCCTTATGGATGAAGCCGGCGGCGATGGGGTCTTCCTCCGCCAGGACATCACGAGCGAGGCGGAGTGGGAACATATCACATCAGAGGCCATGTCCCGCTTCGGCGGCCTTGATATCGTTGTGAACAATGCCGGCGTGTTTATGGTAAAATCGGTCGCAGACACGACGAGCGACGACTATGACTGGATCTACCAAACCAATGTTGAGGGAACCTTCCTCGGCATGAAATATGGGTTCCGCGCCATAAAGGAAACCGGCCGTGGCGGTTCTATCGTCAATGTGTCTTCGCTTATGGGCCAAGTTGGTTATCCCGATGCCACCGCTTACTGCGCCACAAAGGGGGCTGTTACCGGCATGACCAAATCTGCCGCCCTTGAGGGGGCCGATTTGGACCCACAGATCCGTGTAAACTCGCTGCACCCTGGGGTCATTTGGACAGAAATGCTCACCAGCCAGTTTGGCGATGACGAAACCCTGAAGAACGGTTTCGCCGAGGACACTCCCCTCAGATCCGTGGGGATGCCGGAAAATATGGCCGATGCGATTGCATTTTTGGCCTCCGATCAATCCAGCTATATGACCGGCGCGGAATTGACCGTCGACGGCGGGCGTGGAGCAGACTAAACACTATTCGCACACAGATGGAAATGACATGCAGCTACAAATGAGCCGAGAGGAACTCGCCCGTGCTTACGAACGGATGAGTGCAATTCGACAATTCGAAGAACAGGTTGAAAAGCAATTTGCGCTTGGAAACATTCCAGGTTTTGCCCACGTCTATTTGGGTCAAGAGGCTTCGGGCGTCGGCATCTGCCACGACCTGACCGATGATGACTGGATCGGATCGACCCACCGCGGCCACGGCCACTGCCTGGCCAAGGGGTGCGATATTGAGGGCATGATGCTTGAAATTATGGGCAAGGCTGGCGGGCTCTGTAACGGAAAAGGCGGCTCAATGCATATCGCCGATTTTGACCGTGGCATGCTCGGTGCGAATGCTATTGTTGGTGGGTCCCCGCCCATCGCCGTCGGAGCGGCCCTCACACAAAAACTGAAAAAAACCGGCAATGTTTCCGTTGCCTTTGGGGGTGACGGGTCCTCCAATCAGGGCACCACATTCGAAGCCATGAATATGGCCGTCGTCCTCGGCGTTCCGGCTATCTTTGTCATAGAGAACAATGGCTATGGTGAGCATACCGCTGCAAGCTATTCGGTTGGTGCAGAGTCTATCGCTGAGCGCGCCGCAAGCTTCGGCATGCCGGCAGAAACAGTTGACGGCACAGACTTCTTTGCCGTTCGCGATGCCATGGGCCGGGCCCTGGAGCGAGGACGCGGCGATTGCCTGCCATCCACCATTGTTACGGAATGCCCGCGCTATCTCGGCCACTTTGTCGGTGATCCGCAACCCTATCGCAGCCAGGAAGAGCTCGCCGAAGCAAGGGGGCAAGATGGCCTTAAAAATTTCCGCGCCCGCGTTACGGAAGCCAGCTTGATGACAGACGCCGACCTCGATGAAATCGAGCAAAAAATCGCCGCTGAAGTCGCTGCCGCTGTTGAAAAGGGCCTCGCCGCACCGATGCCGGATGTATCCGAGCTTGAAACTGACGTTTACGCGTCTGCCTACTGAGATCAAAAGAGATGCCAAAGAAAACCTATCTACAAGCCATCAATGAAGCCCTGCATCAGGAAATGGCGCGCGATGAGAATGTCATTGTCATGGGCGAAGACGTCGCCGGCGGCCAGGGATCCAGCAATGGACCCGGCAGCGTTGGGAGCGTCTTCGGCCAATCGGCCGGCCTTTACAATACATTCGGTGCGGACCGCGTGATCGACACTCCGATCTCCGAAAGCGCTATTATTGGTGCGGCCAATGGTGCCGCGCTGACAGGCCTCAGGCCTGTGGCAGAACTTATGTTTATCGACTTTGTCGGTGTCTGCATGGACCAGATCTATAACCAGGCCGCCAAGTTCCGTTACATGTTCGGCGGCAAGGCCAAGACACCTTGGGTCATGCGCACGACTGCAGGGGCCGGCCTGCGGGCTGGGGCTCAGCACAGTCAGACTCTGCACCCGCTGTTCACCATGATCCCAGGTTTGAAAGTGGTCATGCCCACC
>JBCBAO010000074.1:0-10371 GCA_038532405.1 Pseudomonadota bacterium
AGAGCATCAAACGGTTTGGAAGGGCGCTTCGCCTGCGCAAAATATCGTCTTATGTGGGGTCCTGGCCGTTGCAGATTTTGCCAATACCGCCGGCCGCGCGAGGCAGCACCCTGCTCATGATAGGTGAGGTGCCAGGGGCTTAGATCTCGACGCCAAGCCAATCTGGTTTTTCAAACGCCATGCCGAGATCCTGTGCCACTTGCCTGTGTGCAATGACGCCGGCTTCGACTGTCAGACCACGCGCGAGGTGAATATCACTGTTCAAAGCCTCGCGGGGCCCCATATTCGCTAGCTTTAACACAAAAGGCAGGGTTGCATTGTTCAGGGCGTAGGTGGACGTTCGGGGCACAGCGCCGGGCATATTTGCGACGCAATAGTGCAGAATACCGTCGACTTCATAAATGGGATCTTCGTGGGTCGTCGGTTTTGATGTTTCAAAGCACCCACCCTGGTCGATGGCGATATCAACCAGGACTGCGCCGGGTTTCATTGTTCCGAGTTGTTCGCGCGTGACAAGTTTCGGGGCCGTGGCACCGGGGATGAGGACGGCACCAATAACAAGGTCTGCTTCGCGCACAGCGACATCAAGGCTCGCCTTGGTCGAGTACATGGTTCTGAGGAGGCCGTTGAATTGGGCGTCCAACTCCGCAAGACGCGCATTGTTGCGATCAAAAACGGTTACATCTGCGCGCATGCCGACGGCAATTTCAGCTGCATTTGCGCCCGAAACGCCGCCGCCAATAATAACGACCTTCGCTGGTGCGACCCCCGGAACACCGCCAAGTAAAACGCCTCGGCCCCGTTTTGTGCGCATAAGGGCCCAGGCTGCGACTTGCATGGACATGCGTCCAGCCACCTGACTCATCGGCGTCAGAAGTGGCAGGCGGCCGTCTGCGTCTGTTACCGTTTCGTAGGCGATTGCCGTGCAGCCAGAAGCCGTCAGTCCCTTTGCCTGGACCGGATCTGCTGCAAGGTGCAGATAGGTGAAAAGCGTATGGTCGGGCGTCAGGCGCGCCGTTTCTTCAGGTTGAGGTTCTTTGACCTTTACGATCATGTCCGATTGGCCGAACACGGCTTCAGCATCGGGTAGGATTGTCCCGCCGACTGCCGTGTAATGCGCATCCGAAAACCCAGAGCCGAGCCCAGCCCCTGCTTGGATATGAACTGCATGACCGGACCGAACAAGTTCGCCGACACTTTCCGGGGTCAAGCCAACACGGGATTCCTGTTTCTTGATTTCTGTTGGAACACCAATGCGCATAATAACCTCGGAGCAATATTTTTTGCCCTTATATCAGCGTAATTTCGGTGCGCCAGACCTTTCTCAAATATGCTGACTTAATATCTATGAGGAACCAGAAAGGCAAAAAGTAACGCCGCCGGCCTCGGTGGAGAGAACGGCGGCGCATACTGGTTATGCATCGACCTTTGAGGAGGCGTGGGTGCCTTGGTCAACGCAGCCAGGGGGGGAACTTAGAAGCTCTTGGAGACGGAAAAAATGCCGGTACTTCCATTGCCACCAAGACCGAATGTGTCGATGTAGCGGACGTCAAAATCAACGCCAAACCAGGTCGCCGTTACACCGACACCGAAATCCCAATAATCTTCACCGAAGCCGCCACCATCTGGCACTTCGTCATCGAGGAAGGCGAGGTATCCAATATTGCTGCTGAACGCGAGGGAGAAATCGCCACCAGCAATAGTCGTGGATCCGCCGAGTGGGAAACTGATCGAGACGTCCGGGATAAGAACATCGCCCGTTTCGAAATAGTAATCCGGCGAATAGGTGAGGTTGAAGCCGATTTCGGCCGGTCCAATGGGGTAGGACCCGGCCGCATGAAGCTCGACATAGTTCTGGTCTGGAAAGTCGAGCAGAACTTGTCCTGGCGCAAGGCCGAGACCGTCGACTATGGCTTGCTGATCCGGTGTCAGCGTTGTTGCAACGATCACATCATCACTATCCTGGGGAGCACCCGCATATAGGTAATAAATGACGCCGAAATCGAGGCTGAGGTCTCCAATCGAGGGTGTTATTCCGCCATAAAGATCGATTTCGATTTGCGAACCGTCGGATGGCCCAGCAGAATCGGCTGTGTCCAGAATTCCCGGCTCAACACCTAATTCCGCCGCGACGCCGGCAGCGAGCGTCCCGAAATCATCGTTGAAATCAACCGTGGAGGCCCAAGTGCCCGCATAAAACAGGTCGCTGGCCCAGTCGAACCCTCCCTGGACGGCCGGATCCCCGGAGTTTTGGCTGATACCCCGGAATGTATAATCGGTTGCAATCGTTACATTTGCTGAAAAAGTACCCCCCAGGAATGTGGGGCCGTCCTCATCTTGAGCGAGTGATACGGGAGCCATAAGGGCACCCGCCGCGAGTGTCGCTAGGCATAATTTTTTAAACATTAGACTTTGATTCCCTTCCAAAGCACCGCTCCCCGCGGTGTTCTGATAACCATAGTGGAGGTTAGATCGCCTCAATCGCCAGATAGGACAGCAGTTTGGCGGCGCGCGGCGGCGGCGTGCATAATTTCCGAGCAGGAATATTCCGAATTGACCAGCGCGCGGGCGCTATCTCGCAGCTAAGGGTGCATAGCCAAGGTGCATGCCAGCATCTACCAAAAGGGTCTCGCCGGTAATGTGCCGGCTGGCATCGGTCAGGAAAAAGACCGCGCTATCGGCGATATCTTCCGGGCCGCTCGCAACGTTTAGCGGAACGGAGGCGGCCACCCCTTTTTCGAGTCGCTCAAATTGTTCTGCGGACATTTCGTCCTTGAACCAGCGCGTTCCGATAAAACCCGGGCAGACCGCATTTACCCGGATGGCCGGCGCGAGGGCCCTCGCCAATGATAGCGTCATCGTATTTAGCGCCCCCTTCGTTGCTGCATAGGCGACTGAGGACCCAATACCGGTGACCCCAGCAATGGAAGAGACATTTAGAACGGCGGATGCCCTGCCGGTCTGCTCGTGTGCAGCCAAAAGCAGGGCCTTACAGGCCTGGAGCACAAGGAAGGGACCGGCCACATTCACGGCATAGGTGTCCATGAAGTCTGCTTTGGAAAGGGCATTGAGGTCCGAATGGTCACGCGCATGGCGGGTGATGCCTGCGTTATTCACTAGGATGTCGATCCTGCCCCAATTGCTGGCCGCCGCTGCAAGCTTTTCGGCACCCTCTTCGGTCGAGACATCGGCCTGTACCAGGCGAGCCTGGGCTCCAACGGCCTGGCAGGTTGCGATGGTTGCCTCCGCCTCGGCCACCGAGCGCGTACAATTGATGATGATGTCCGCCCCACGTGCGGCGAGCCGGGTTGCAATTGCAGCTCCAAGACCCGTTGCTGAGCCGGTTACCAGGGCTCGCCGTCCAGCGAGGTCTCTTGCGGGATCCGCCATGGCCTATCCTTCTTTATCTTTTCGATCGGCAGAAAAGCACCGCAGAAGCCTGCCTTGTCAAATACCTGGCCGGCAATTCGCTCTGGCACGTAGTGGACAGACCATTTGCCAAATACCAGCGGTGCGACATATAGAGGCGCGACGAAAGAACGAGCACCGACCTCCTTGTCCTATGTTCTGATCCTATCGGGCCTGGCCCTGCTGTTTCTTGGCGGCGAAGCGCTAGTGCGTGGCTCCGTGGGGGTGGCACGCAGATTTGGCGTTTCGGAGCTCGTGATTGGTTTGACGCTGGTCGGTTTCGGGACATCGGTGCCGGAACTTGTCACGAGTTTGCGCGCGGTTAGCCAGGATGCGGTCGGTATGTCTGTGGGCAATGTCGCTGGATCGAACATTGCGAACATTCTTCTTGTCCTGGGCGTGGCGGCATTGATCCGTCCGATAATGACCAATCCGAAAGCCCTGGCGCGGGATTTCAGCGCCATGGTCGCCATTACAGCGATCTTTGCAGCGCTGGTCTATTATGACAGCTTTACCCGCCTTATCGGCCTCGCATTGGTCGGTCTGTTGGTGGTCTATATCGGCACCTCGTTCATTCTCGATCGCGCCCATGGCGATGCGGCGGCAATGCATGCCGACGAAGGTGAGCTCATCGAAACCAACGACCCTCTTCTATTGGCGTTTCTATTTTCCGTTGGCGGAATTGCCGGAGTTATTTTGGGCGCAAGGTGCCTCGTGAGCGGCGGGATCGAAGTTGCTGCATCTTTTGGCGTCTCCGAGACATTGATTGGGCTCACCATTGTCGCCTTCGGGACCAGCTTGCCAGAGCTTGCCACAGCCGCCATTTCCGCCGCCCGGGGGAAATCGGATGTTGCGCTTGGAACCGTGCTTGGGTCCAATATTTTCAATGTCCTCGGAATTATCGGCGTGACGGCCATGGTTCACCCGTTTCGCCTCGCCGAAGGAGGGGCTGGCGTCGCAACCGCTGACTACAGCGTGGCAGATATACTCGCACAGGGCGGGGATGTCCTCGCCAGCGGAGCCGGTCTGACCTGGGTCGACGTTGGGGCCCTTATTCTATCTGTCTTTTTCGTTTTTCTATTTGCTTTTACCGGCAAAAAAATTGCCCGTTGGGAGGGTGGCATAATGCTTGCCGGATACCTTATTTATATGGGCTTCCTGTTCAATCTTTTGCCAACGCCTTTCGCATGACCGACAATCCGATCTACCAGGGCTTAGACCAGCTTGGGTCGCAATCATCCCAGCCCCAGTCACCCGAAGAGGCTATTCTGGAGCGGGTGAACAATCCCCACCCCGAGACGCTTTATCTCTCTCGGTTCACAGCGCCAGAATTTACATCCATTTGTCCGGTGACCGGCCAACCTGATTTTGCTCATCTTGTCATTGATTATGCGCCGGACGCCTGGTTGGTCGAATCCAAGAGTTTGAAACTTTATCTGACGGCATTTCGCAACCACGGAGCTTTCCACGAGGATTGCACCGTGCGGATCGGCAAAGACCTGACCGAACTTCTAGCGCCGCGCTGGTTTCGCATCGCCGGGTATTGGTATCCCCGCGGCGGTATTCCGATAGATGTCTTCTGGCAAACGGGCGACGCCCCATCGGGCCTTTGGGTGCCGGAAACGGGTGTTCCGACCTATCGAGGACGGGGATAGGTTGGCGCTGTCCATTTCTTGCTCTTCACATCTTAGCTGAAATGCTCTTTTCTCCGCCGCGATGAAACGATTGGGGAAATGAGACGACCTATGACCGACGAACCTGTTTATCCCGTTCCAACTGGATTTGCCGCCAAGACCAACCTTACGCCAAACGCATACTCTGATCTGTACGCGCAATCGATTGCGGATCCGGAGGCTTTTTGGCGGCGGGAGGGCGCGCGGCTCGATTGGATAAAGCCATACACAAAGGTGAAAGAGACCTCGTTTGCCATCGAAGATTTTGGAATAAAATGGTTCGAAGATGGCGTGCTCAACGTTTCGGCCAATTGCATTGATAGGCATATCGCAACCCGCGGCGACAAGATCGCGCTGGTCTTGGAGGGCGACGAGCCTGGGGACACCAAAAGTGTAACCTACAAGGAGCTTCTTGCTGAAGTGTCCCGCTTCGCCAATGTTCTAAAATCACTGGGGGTCAAGAAGGGGGATCGGGTTACGATTTATATGCCGATGATCCTGGAAGCGGCTTATGCGATGCTGGCTTGCACCCGGATAGGTGCCGTCCATTCGGTTGTCTTTGGCGGGTTCAGCCCCGAGGCTTTAGCGGGGCGTATCACAGATTGCGACAGCCGCTTTGTGATTACAGCCGACGAGGGCGTGCGGGGCGGGCGCATTGTGCCGCTCAAACAAAATGCCGATGCGGCCGCCGAGATTGCCGGTATCGTCGAGACACAGCTCGTGGTTCGCCGCACGGGCAATCCGGTTGGATGGCAGGAAGGACGTGACCACTGGCTCCACGAGGCCATGGCGACCGTTTCCGACGACTGTCCCCCAGCGCCGATGAATGCCGAGGATCCACTCTTTATTCTATATACGTCAGGTTCCACCGGTAAGCCGAAGGGTGTGCTGCACACGACTGGCGGTTATCTGGCTTGGGCATCCATGACCCATGAATACGTTTTCGACCTGAAGGAAGACGACGTGTATTGGTGCACGGCCGATGTCGGTTGGGTGACGGGCCACTCCTACATTGTCTATGGGCCGCTCGCGAACGGGGCGACCTCTATCATGTTCGAAGGTGTGCCAACCTATCCGGACGCGTCCCGCTTTTGGCAGGTCTGCGATGCACATAAGGTGACGCTCTTCTATACGGCACCGACGGCAATTCGCGCCCTTATGCGCGAAGGCGAGGGCCCAGTATCTGCCACGGACCGGTCTTCTCTCCGTCTGCTTGGCACCGTTGGAGAGCCGATCAACCCGGAGGCATGGGAATGGTATTTCAATGTCGTCGGCGAAAAACGGTGTCCTATCGTCGATACATATTGGCAAACCGAAACGGGTGCCTGCATGATGGTGCCGCTTCCCGGCGCTACCGACATGAAACCTGGGGCGGCATCCCATCCTTTTTTCGGCGTGCAGCCAAAACTCCTCAATGCGGAAGGGGGCGAACTCTCCGGGGCAACCGAAGGCAATCTCGTGATTGCTGACAGCTGGCCGGGGCAAATGCGCACCGTATATGGCGATCATCAGCGCTTTATCGAGACCTATTTTACGACTTATCCCGGATATTATTTCACTGGCGATGGCTGCCGCCGGGATGAAGACGGTTTTTATTGGATCACCGGCCGGGTCGATGATGTCATCAATGTCTCCGGCCACCGTATGGGCACTGCCGAAGTGGAAAGCGCGCTCGTCGCCCATGACGCCGTCGCCGAGGCTGCAGTGGTTGGCTATCCCCATGATATAAAAGGGCAGGGCATTTACGCGTATGTGACGACTGTTGCCGGGATTGATGCAGACGATGCGCTCAAGAAAGATCTCGTCAAACACGTTCGGTCTGAGATTGGACCGATCGCTTCACCAGACCTCATCCAGTTCGCCCCTGGTCTTCCAAAGACGCGCTCAGGAAAAATCATGCGGCGTATCCTGCGCAAGATTGCCGAGGACAGCTTCGATAATCTTGGCGATACAAGCACCCTTGCCGAGCCTGGCGTGGTCAACGATCTGATAGAAAATCGCCAAAACAGATAAGTGGCGATCTGTGCATTGGATCTTGCCAGGACAGTTGATTGTTCACACAGTCCGCTAGAGTGTCAGGAGGGATAACAGCGATGACCCAGCGGGTGCGCAGGCCTAGTCCCGTCTCGCGGCTTGCTGAACTTTTCGACGCGAGCGCGCTGGGGCTTTTAACCCTATTGCTCGTGAGTTTGTCCTTTTTCGCGACCTGGCGCGGAATGCGGGACTTTGTCATCGGTAATGATCTGGCCGCTGGCCTTGCATCCCAAGGACTTGTCATCGCGATCGTTCTTACGCTGACCCTCGCCATGTATGTGGCCCTGCGCGAAGTGATTAGCCCATCCTATGTGCCGAACTGGTGGGCCAGTGTCTGGAAGCGGCTCGTCGCGCTTCCGCTCTATCTCTTGCTCGCAGTTTGGTCGGTCGGCTTTGGATATGGGTTTTGGTGGAGTGTGATTGCCGGGCAAGGCGTAACCGATTCTGAGTTGACCCAATCGGTTGTGGCCTTGCGGGAAGAGACGAGCGATGTCCGCTCGCGTATCCTCGCGGCTGGTTCCGTCATGGCGAGCGCTGAGGTGCTCTCGAACCAGAAGGCCCAGAACGAGGCTGAGCGGGGCGGAACCTGCGGGGTCTCGTCGCCCCCCGGAGATGGACCGCTCGCCAGGGCGCGCAGTGAGACCCAGAGCCAAATCGCCGCTTTGTCCGCAACCGTTCAAGGCGATTGGCTCGGCTCTATTTCTACACGCCTTGATACACTGGATGCTACCCTTGTCTCCGCCCGTGAAATCGGTGGAGCTGATACGTTGGCCCGCAAAGCCGCTTTTGAGAACGTTTACACGACGGCGCGCCTGGCGGCCCGGGAGATCTCGACTGACGCGGCGGCGCGTGGGCGCAGTCTGTCAGCCCAGCTAAGGTCGAAAGCAGACCAATTGTCTGTCGCTCCGGTTGATGGCCGGGTTATCTATTGTTTCGACCCGGATCTGGCTGCGAGCCTTCTTGCTGCGGCCAATGAGCTTGAACAACCTTTCGAAATAGCTGTTCCAGACTTCCGGTTCAGCGAAGGGGCCGAAGGTGTGGCGCGGGCCGTTGAGGATTTATGGGGTGGTCTGCTGTCGCGGACAGGTCTTCTCCCACCGCGCTCGCAACAGGGTCCGCCGACGGGGCGTAGTCTGATCGCCCTTATTGCGACAATTGGTGTGGATCTCGCACTCTTGGTGTTTGCGCTCCTCCAGGGGCGTGGTCATCGCTTGCGGATGCGCACAGACCGGCAGGCCGCAGGTGATGTCATTGAGGCTGCGGACACGCAGCAAGACCCGGCCGCTCCAATTCAGGCCGCGACCCCGGCGAAAACGCTTCCCGCACCGGCCAAGACCGAGCGCGTCGATAGCGATGACAGTGATCAGATCATCGATGCGGAGTTTTCGCCAAGTGACGATAGGCCACCCATCGCGCAAACCTTTGAGCCGGAAAGTCAGTTAAGTGACGAAGAGCAACTGGCTGAATTGTTGCGCAATGCCCAGGTCCACCTCCAGGAGATAACGGCCGCGGGGACAAAACTCTCCGAGACCCAGGCCCGAAATCGGCTGAATGATGTGCTGCGGCAGCTTAGGAGGATCGGCTATGAAGATGCCGGAATGGACGATGTTCAATATCAGTCTGAATTACACCAAGTCGTCGGCCATGAGGTGAGCGATGTGCCAAAGGGGCAGATTGTCCGTGTAGTGCGCCCCCGGTTCATGAGTGCTGGCGGAAAACAGGTTCTGATCCCCGCCCTCGTGATCATCTCCAAAGGGCGGTAGTCACCGGGATCGAAAGGCAGTCGGCATCGGTTGCTATTCCAGTGTTGACGTGGTGGGCGCAGTTTTGTATGTGGCGCGCTTACGCCCTGCCGGGGCCCTAGGAGTTTGTCATGGCGAATACCAGCTCAGCAAAAAAAATGGTCCGCAAGATCGCCCGTCGGACTGAAGTTAACACCGCGCGACGCTCTCGCATGCGGACCTTTGTACGCAAGGTCGAAGAGGCGATTGCGTCTGGTGACTCGGCTGCCGCCAAAGTTGCCTTGCAGGCTGCACAGCCTGAAATCATGCGTGCTGCGAGTAAGGGGATCATTCACAAGAATACCTCGGCGCGAAAAGTATCTCGCCTCGCAAAGCGCGTGAAGGCGATGGGTTAAACCACCGCTTTAGTCACGCATTTATTTTTTATAATTCTGATCGGCGGCGCAACTTTGCGCCGCCTGTTTTTTTGCAGTCTATGGATGGATTTACTCTTGACGGAGCCAAAATCGTCAAGCGCGCTTTCCAGCTGTAATCGCCAGTAAAATATGGCAGTTTCAAACATTAACTATAAATTACTATAGTTTCAAAAGACTGACCTTGCGGCTTTGCGATGGCGAAAGCGTCAAGGGTGAAAAGCATCGATTTTTGTAGATTCTCGTCTGGACAGGAAGCTTCGATGAGGTACTTTAGGCCCTGTCCTGGTTGAGTTCTTTCATACAAAGTTTTTTGGAAAAAAAATTGGTTAACGCAGTCGTCTAAAAGGCTGCGGATGGGGGAAATTTATCCGATGGGCTGGTGGATAAAAAATAAAAAAAGGGGCAGAGCCGATGGACCTGCAGCACAGTGTAAACTTGTCAAATGACACGACTGGTCGCCTTGGTGCGGATTTTGATAGTGATCACGCAGCGCGGAGTAGCGATGTTTGGGCACGCGCTTCGGCGATGCTCGCAAAAATGTTGAATAAGAGAGATTATGATCGGTGGATTTTGCCGCTCAGATTTCTTGTGGAGGTAAATGGTACAGCGGTCGTCTGTGCACAAACAAAATTTGATCTTGATCGTGTGGCTGCTGAATTCGGGCTGAAAATCCGCCGGGCATGGGAAGCTGCCGACCCACGCAAGCGCCCTGTGCGTTTGGAGTGCTGGGACACACTGGATACTGACATCAAAGCCTTCACCACATATCCCTGGACGCGGGATGAGCCGTCCGCGGTACCAGGTGCCGTTCCAACGGGACACGAAAACAGTGTTGTTGGGCCCACAATTATGCGGTTTGAAACCCTCGTGCGTGGTGCGTCAAACGATGCCGCGATAACGATGGCGAAATGTATCGCCACTGGCGGACCCGTGCCTGCCTCCATCATTATCATCAACGGGTCGCAGGGCCTGGGCAAAACCCACCTGATGAAGTCGATCGAATATGTCTTGGAGCAATCGAAGACACGTAAGGTCGCCTATATATCTGCAGAAGAGTTTTATGTTGCTTACGTCGATGGCGCACAAACCGGCGACACC
>JBCBAO010000075.1:0-10352 GCA_038532405.1 Pseudomonadota bacterium
CGGATGCCAAACTGGAGGCACTGATCGGTTCGGATGAGCACGTGGCCTCGGCCCAGCTTGCCGATGACACAATGCTCGATTGCGACCTTGTTCTGGTCGGCATCGGTATTTTGCCAAATGTCGAACTTGCCGAACAAGCCGGCATTGCGTGCAACCAGGGCATCATCGTCGACGAAGATGCCCGCACCAATGATCCGCGTATTTTTGCGGCGGGAGACTGTGCGGTGCGGCCATTGGTTCATTATGGGCGAACTGGGCGGCTGGAAAGCGTTCATAATGCGATCGAGCAGGGAAAACTTGCAGCCGCCGCTATCCTCGGCCGGCCGCGCCCGAAGGAAGACACGCCATGGTTTTGGTCAGACCAATACGACGTTAAGCTGCAGATTGCCGGGCTGAGTGAAGGCTATGACGATATTGTGGTGCGCGGGGATATGGATGCTGAGGCCTTCGCCGCATTTTATTTGAAGTCAGGTCAGTTAATTGCCGTTGATGCCGTTAACGCTGCCCCTGAGTTTCTAGTGTCAAAAAAGCTCATAATCTCAGGCGCATCGCTTGCACCGTCAGATTTGCAGGATACATCAGTGTCCATGAAAGAGATTGCGGCGCGTGCCGCGTAACTGGGAAACTGTCTAAATGGCCAAAGTAACGTTTATCGACCATGAGGGTAACGAACGCCCGATCGAGGCAAGGAACGGCGAAACCGTAATGGAAGTCGCGGTCAAAAATTCAATTCCCGGAATCGATGCGGATTGCGGCGGAGCCTGCGCCTGCGCGACCTGCCATGTCTATGTCGATGAAGCCTTTCTGGACAAAGTTGGCACCGCAGAAGCCATGGAACAGTCGATGCTGGACTTTGCAGAAAACGTTCAGCCAAATTCTCGCCTCTGCTGCCAGATCAACGTCACAGATGAGATTGATGGCCTGCGCGTCACCACGCCGGAAAGCCAGTACTAAAATAGGGCTCGTTTCTGCACCGTGGCGACCTTTTCTGAATTGCTGGCGTCAATCGCTCACGCGCCCGATGGCCGCGCGTCCCTCAATGTCCCTGAGGCATGGATGCAGGGGCGCACCACATATGGTGGCTTAACGGCGGCACTTTGCCATGAGGCTGGACGCCCGCTCGCGCAGGGCCGGCCGCTTCGATCCGCACAGATTGCGTTTATCGGCCCGGTTGGCGGCCAGATTAGCCTGGATGCCGCCGTTCTGCGCGAAGGCAAAAACACCATTTTTGTTGGTGTCGACGTCTTAGGAGAAAAGGGAATCGGCGCGAGGGCAACTTTCGTCTTCGGGACAGCACGGCCGGGAACAATCACCCACCTGGCCGCACCAAAACAACCAGAAATCAGCCCAATAGATACGCTGGAAGACCCTTTTCCCAGGGGCATCGGCCCAGCTTTCATGCAAAATTTCGATGTCAAACTTGAATTTGGACCACCCCCGATGAGTGGGGCCGACGCGGCAGATATTGGCCTCTGGATGCGCCATGGCGACCGCGAAGCCAAAGACGATGTGACAGCCCTGCTCGCGATTGGCGATGTTCCGCCCCCGGCGGCGTTTAGCCTGTTTGCCGGGCCGGCTCGCATGTCCTCCATGAACTGGTCTGTCGACGTACTAACCGATACACCGCAAACAGAGGATGGCTGGTGGTTTGCACGCCATAAGGCCGAAACCCTCAAAGACGGCTATTCAAGCCAAGCCATGTCGCTTTGGAATGCGAATGGGGACCCGATTATGCTCAGCCGGCAGACAATTGCGATATTCGGCGTATCACCCAGCGATCAATGATTGCAGCCCGTCTTCGATGCTATAGGGCGGTTTAAACCCCGTCTCTCTCCGAAATACAGCGCCTGAAACTTTCAGATCAACCGACAGATCGATTGCCGCCGTTGCTTGCGCAATCGGGTGGTTCGAATCAGCAACGCGGACAATGTCGCCGGACCAGCCCAGTCGCTCTGCCAGGCGATGGACCCAAACCCCATGGGATACGGGCACATCATCCTCGGTGATATTGAAAACACGCCGCGCAGCAGCAGGGTGGGTGGCTGCATGGACAATGGCTGCACCAACTGTCTCGACATATCCGTAGGTTACCGTCCAATCGAGCCAATCGGCCGGGAGTTCAATCTTGTCATCCTGGTTGCGCATGGGGGCATATGCCCAACCGAACCGCCGCTGAGGGTCGCCGGGCCCATATACCATGGGTAAGCGGCAAATCGTCCAATCCGAACGGAACTCTTGAACCAGAGCCTCCACCAATATTTTGTCGTAATCGTCCATCCATTTTTGAGGATCCCCCATAGCGCGAGGCGTGGACAACCGATAGGGGTAGCGCGAGGTCCGCAGGGCGGCGCGCTCATCCAGCATGCCAGCGATCGGAGCACCGGTCTCCAAGCGATGCAGCAAACCAAAATTCCTATAGACATCCCCTGAACTGATGCAGACATAACGAACGCTAACACCGTCGATCTGGTGGAGTAGAGAGGCTGTTTCACCAGGCGAATATCCAATCATATCGATCAGCGTTGTGCAGGCATGGGTTTTAAGAAGGGAGCCTATGTCCGCGCCGTCATTCGCCGTCCGATCGCCCCGAACCCACACCAGAGCGCCCTTTTCCTCAGCAATGGGCGTGCGCGAAACGCATATCGTTCTGTGCCCTTGCGCAATGCAGTGGCGCGCGACGGAGCTGCCGACGAAGCCGCCAGCCCCTAATATCATAATAGCCATGGGCGTAGGCTAACAGCGCAAAAGCACGCTTGCCAATTATATAAAGAAACTAGTTCGTGATCGCCGCCTGAAGCGCTGTCAGATAGGCATGGTGCTCTTCCGCAACGCGGTTTTCCGGATCTGCCAAACGCTTTTCATTGGCAGCCTGAACCTGGTTGGCGAGCTCCGATGGATCGACATCTGCCAAATCTATCGCCTCCTCGGCCAGAATGGTCAGTCCATCCGGCGTAACGTCGGCAAAGCCACCACGGACAAAAACCCGCATCGACACGGCCTCACCATCCAGCACGCGGACCACACCATTCTTCAATGTCGACATAAAAGGCGCATGGTTTGGCAAGACACCGAAATCGCCATCCGTTCCCGGCGCAATCACATGGTCAACGGGGCCTGAGAACAGTTCGCGCGCCGGAGACACCAGTGAGAAGTTCAATTTATCCGTCATGCCGTTTCATCCACTACCTTATCGATCGGCCAAGCCGAAAATTCCATCATTGTGCCCCGATCGGAGGGCAATCCCCACACGAACATAACTGCAACGTCATGCTTGGTATTCAAATCTGCATTTATCTCTAGGCGGAATGTCCGGTTTCCAACATTTGGCGGCAAGTCTTCCGGATCCATATTGCGGATGGCCTGGCCAAGGTCGTGGAGCTGGAAATAATCGGCCTTGTCCATGGCTTCGACCAGGAACTCCATCAGCTTTTCCCGGCGATAGTCGCTCTGGATAAGCACACGTGACAGGGCGACGCTGTCCTCCGGACGCACGTCGAACAAAAGCTCAGTCCCGTCGACAACGGCATCATAGGTTCGCCGCGGCACATCGGCGAGGGTCGCAACCTTTGGGCCCATCGCTTCCTTGTTTTCGAACACGACGGCAAACCGCGAGTTTGGATCCTCAAGTGCGAAAGCCGATTGCATGGTCACATCGAAAAACATACGCGCGGCAACGCGTTCAGCTTCCGTCAGATCTGCCTGAACGATTGCCATGCCGTCATCCTTATTCCACCGGCCAGAGCGCGAACCCGTCGCCAGCCGATAAAAGCCTATGCTGCTTCCGCCAGCATTTTCTCGGCTTTCTTAACCGCCGCATCAATGCCACCGACCATGTAAAAAGCCTGCTCGGGCAAATGGTCATAGTCGCCCGCAATCAGGCCCTTAAAGCCTTTGATCGTGTCTTCCAATTTCACCTGCTCCCCAGGTGACCCGGTGAAAATTTCAGCAACATCAAATGGTTGAGACAGGAAGCGCTCCACTTTGCGTGCACGCGCCACGGCCAGTTTGTCGTCTTCAGAGAGCTCATCCATACCGAGGATGGCGATAATGTCCTGGAGTTCCTTATACTTCTGCAAGATCTCCTGCACGCCACGCGCGGTTTCATAATGTTCCTCACCAACGATCAATGGATCGAGAATCCGCGACGTGGAATCGAGGGGGTCCACGGCTGGGTAGATCCCCTTCTCAGAGATTGCGCGGTTCAACACTGTGGTTGCATCAAGGTGGGCAAATGAGGTCGCCGGCGCAGGGTCTGTCAAGTCATCCGCAGGCACATAGACGGCCTGCACAGATGTGATCGACCCTTTATTGGTCGACGTAATCCGCTCCTGAAGGCCACCCATATCCGTTGCCAAAGTCGGTTGGTATCCCACAGCAGATGGGATCCGGCCGAGCAATGCCGACACCTCCGCCCCGGCCTGGGTAAAGCGGAAGATATTATCAACGAAGAACAGAACGTCCTTGCCTTCCACGTCCCGGAAGTATTCCGCCTGGGCGAGGCCCGTTAGCGCAACCCGGGCCCGGGCTCCTGGCGGCTCGTTCATTTGACCGTAAACCAGGGTCACACGGCTATCGCCGTCAAGGTCAATCACTTTGGAATCGATCATCTCATAATAGAGATCATTCCCTTCGCGGGTCCGCTCGCCAACGCCAGCAAACACCGAGTATCCACCGAACAATTTCGCGATATTGTTGATCAATTCCTGGATCAGCACCGTCTTGCCGACGCCTGCACCGCCGAACAGACCGATCTTACCACCCTTGGCATAGGGGCAGAGCAAATCGATCACTTTGATCCCTGTCACCAAGATCTCGGACTCCGTAGACTGGTCAACGAAATCTGGAGCCGGGGCGTGGATTGGCATCCGGGTTTCCGTTTCAACGGGCCCGCGCTCATCAATCGGGTCTCCCACAACATTCATGATCCGGCCAAGGGTCTGGGCCCCCACCGGCACCATAATCGGCTCACCAAGATCGGTTACCGCCTGGCCGCGCACGAGGCCTTCGGTGGAGTCCATGGCAATGGTCCGGACCGTATTTTCCCCAAGGTGCTGGGCAACTTCCAGCACAAGGCGGTTGCCATTATTGTCAGTTTCCAAGGCATTCAGAATATCAGGCAATTTGCCGTCGAACTGAACGTCAACAACGGCACCGATGACTTGCGAGATCGCGCCTTTGGCGTTTGCGGGAGTGCTCATCTTCAAGGTCTCCTTCGGAGCGGATTTTACGGCATCTGCCGGGTATCTTTGGGTTAAAGCGCCTCGGCGCCGGAGATGATCTCGATCAACTCCTTGGTGATCTGCGCCTGGCGGGCGCGGTTATATTGCAAAGTGAGCGAGGAAATAATGTCCCCTGCATTGCGCGTGGCATTGTCCATGGCCGTCATCGAAGCGGCCTGTTCGCCGGCAGCGCTCTCCAACAGCGAAGAGAGCAACTGAGTGTTCAGATAGCGCGGCAACAGGGTTTCCAGAATCTCCGGCTCCGACGGCTCATATTGATAGATGGCTCCGCCAAGGTCGATGGTCTCAATCCCCTCCGGCGCGATCGCTGGGATCAATTGCTGCGCGGTTGGAACTTGGGACAAAACATTCTTGAACCGAGAATAAATCAAGGTACAGACGTCGAACTCGCCGGCCTCAAAACGAGCGTTCAGGTCGCCGCCAAGGTTGATCGCAAGTTCGCTTTGCTGGGTCGTATTGCGCGCCTCGGACGTATCGACATGGTCGATGAACAGATCACCATATTCTGATCCGAGCTGCTCACGCCCTTTCTTGCCGACGGTAATGATCTTTACCGTCTTTCCCTCGGCCCGAAGTTCACCAATACGCTGGCGGGCCAATTTCACCGTATTGGCATTAAAGCCGCCGCAAAGTCCGCGCTCCGCCGTCATTACGACGAGCAAATGCACGTTCTCCTCGCCGGTGCCGGCGAGCAGTTTCGGGCCGCCAGCCCCCTCACCCATGGCACCTGTCAGGTTGGCCACAACACTTGCCAGGCGCACTGCATAGGGCCGGGACGCCTCAGCGGCCTCCTGGGCACGCTTCAGCTTCGCGGCGGCGACCATCTGCTTGGCCTTGGTGATCTTCTGCGTGGACTTCACGCTGCCGATCCGGTTTTTCAGTTCCTTGAGACTGGGCATCCCCGGTCACCTCTTCCGTGGATGAAGCCTTAAGCAAACTTGCCGGTGAAATCGTCGAGCACGGATTTGATACCGCCTTCAACGTCGTCGGTAAGCGCCTTCTCCGTGCGGATCTTCGTCAAAAGATCAGCGTGGCTGGACCGCAGCGTCGCCAACAGCTCGCGCTCATAACGCGTCACCTGGTCGAGATCGATACCATCCAGATAGCCACGTGTTCCGGCATAGATCACCACAACCTGCTCTTCCATTTGCAGGGGCGAGAATTGTGGCTGCTTCAAGAGCTCGGTCAGGCGCGCACCCCGGTTGAGGAGTTTTTGCGTCGCCGCATCAAGGTCGGAACCGAACTTCGCAAACGCTGCCATCTCGCGATATTGGGCAAGCTCGCCCTTCATAGACCCGGCAACTTTCTTCATGGCCTTTGTCTGGGCGGATGAGCCAACACGCGACACCGAAAGCCCAACATTCACAGCCGGCCGGATACCCTGATAGAAAAGATCGGTTTCGAGGAAGATCTGCCCATCCGTAATGGAGATCACATTTGTCGGAATATAAGCCGACACATCATTGGCTTGGGTTTCGATAATCGGAAGCGCCGTCAGGGAGCCCGAACCATGGTCCTCGTTCAGTTTCGCCGCGCGCTCCAGGAGGCGAGAGTGGAGATAGAAAACATCCCCCGGATAGGCTTCCCGGCCTGGCGGACGGCGCAGCAAAAGCGACATCTGGCGATATGCCACGGCCTGCTTTGACAGATCATCATAAATGATGAGGGCGTGCATGCCATTGTCACGGAACCACTCGCCGATTGTGCATCCTGTAAATGGCGCAAGATACTGGAGCGGAGCCGGCTCGGATGCCGTTGCAGAAACGACCACGGTATAGTCAAGCGCACCGCGCTCTTCCAAAGTCTTCACAACCTGGGCCACCGTAGACCGTTTCTGGCCGATGGCGACATAAACGCAGAAAAGCTTTTCTGAGTCCGATTTTGCCGCATCATTGGTTTGCTTCTGGTTCAAAATCGTGTCGACGCAAATCGCCGTTTTTCCGGTCTGGCGGTCGCCGATCACGAGCTCGCGCTGGCCACGACCAACAGGGATCATGCCGTCGATCGCCTTGATCCCGGTCATCATCGGCTCGTGCACGGATTTGCGCGGCAAGATACCGGGAGCCTTCACATCCACCCGCTCACGCGCGGCGACATCCGAAATTGTGCCCTTGCCATCAATCGGTTCACCAAGTGGGTTCACAACCCGGCCAAGCAGACCCTTGCCAACCGGCGCGGACACAATTTCCGAAAGTCGCTTGACGTTGTCGCCTTCTTTAATGCCCCGGTCATCGCCGAAGATCACGACCCCGACATTGTCGCTCTCCAGGTTCAGCGCCATGCCTTTAATGCCGCCATCGAACTCGACCATTTCGCCGGCTTCGACATTGTCGAGGCCATAAACGCGGGCGATCCCGTCTCCAACCGAGAGGACTTGGCCAACATCGGAGACTTCCGCCTCGACACCAAAATTCTCGATCTGGTTTTTTAAAATGTCGGAGATTTCCGCAGCTCTGATATCCATGGGCGTCAAGCTCCCTTCATGGCCGTGTTCAAGCGTTCAAGTTTGGCTTTCAGGCTGGCGTCGACCAAGGTCGAGCCTATGCGCAACTGAATGCCGCCAACGAGGCCCGGGTCGACCTCGGTTGTAAGTTCCACATCGCCGCCAACCGCTTTGGCGATCAGCCCTTCCAGACGCTCGCGCTGGGCGCTGTTCATCTCTTCTGCGGTGCGTGCCACCGCGCGCTGGACGCCGCGCTGTTTGGCATAGAGCGCATCAAACGCGCCTTGCGCTGCTGGGATCTCCCGCGCGCGCCCGTTCAGCGCCATCGTTCCAAGAAAATTGGAGAGGAGGCCTGGCAATCCCGCCGTATCGGAGACCTGCTTCAGAATCGCAGCTTTATCATCGCGGGAGAACAGGGGCGACTCAATAAGGCGGCTCAAGTCTTTGCTGCCGCGCACCGTGTCTGCAAACCGGGCAAAGGCCGTGTTTATCTCGGCAAGAAGGCCTTTATCCTGAGCAAGGTCGAACAAGGCGGAAGCATAGCGCCGGGCGGTTTCATTGGCCGGTGAGACTGTAGACTGGGACAAGACCTGAATATCCGTCTGCTGGAGGCGTTTGCGCCCCGAAAAAATGGATTCTTAGCCGGAAGCTTGCCTCCCCGCCGCAACATTTGGCGCGACTTAGCACCTCGGTCTGGCAATGACAACATGACACTGCTGCTCGCCGTGCGGCGGAATGGCGCGGCGCAGCGAAAAGAGCCCATGCAGACGTGAACCCGCCCCACCTTGACGTTGGCAATACCGGTGGCCAAAATCCCGCCCATGCACCTCAAGCACCGCCTCCTTCCCGCCGTTTTATTAGCCCTTGGCTTGGCCGGCTGCGCCACAGCGCCAAATGCACACTCAATCGACGAGGAAGCCGCCACCGATCGGGCTTTGCGCGACGATGCAAACGATGCGCGTCAGCGGATCCGTAAAATCAGGGCGACGATCAAATCACGATCCTAGCGGGCACCGTCAGAGAAACGAATACGGGTCTATGTCCACGGCCACGCGCACGTTTGACGGCACCTTCATCGTCTGCCGCCAAGCGGCCATATATGCGGACAGGTCAATAGTTTTCGATGCTTGCACGAGAAAACGCCGCCGGTGGCGCCCCCTTATGACCGACAATGGCGCTGGCGCGGGGCCAAACACATCCACCCCTTCGCCATGGGGCGCGAGGGCGGCAATCTCATTGGCAAACCCGTCCGCACCCTCCGCAGATGGAGCCGAGAGAATAAGCGCCGCCAACCGGCCGAAGGGCGGCATATGGACCAGGGCGCGATTTTCCCGCTCAATGGCTAGAAATCCGTCACGGTCGCCGGCTGCCAGCGCCTGCATGGCGGGACTTTCAGGTGTATAGGTTTGGATTAAGGCGCGCCCTGGTCGGTCGGCACGCCCGGCCCGGCCCGCCACCTGGCTTAACAATTGATAGGTGCGCTCACCGGCCCGCAGGTCCCCGCCCTTCATCCCGGTATCGGCGTCGACCACGCCAACCAGGGTAAGCGCCGGAAAATTGTGCCCCTTGGCGACAATCTGCGTGCCCACGAGAACATCAATATCGCCTCCGGCCATACGCTCAACAATGCCGCGCGTTGCAGAGCCGTCTATCGCGGTATCGGATGAGAAAATTTCGATCCGCGCATTTGGCAGCAAGCTTCGCGCTTCCTCTGCCACCCGCTCGACGCCCGGCCCGACCCCCATCAAACTGTCCGCTGCCCCGCATAAGGGGCACCGGTCCGGCTTGCGCATGGAAAATCCCGTCACATGACAAACCAGCCGGCCGGTATACCGGTGCTCGGTCAGCCAGCTCTCCGTGCCTGGGCTTTTGAGCCGCTCGCCGCAGGATTTACAGATCACGAGGGGCGCATAGCCGCGCCGGTTCAGAAATAAGAGGCTCTGCTCCCCGCGCGCAAAAGTCTCGTCCATCGCATCGGTCAGTTTGGGTGACAGCCATTGGCCCTTTTGCGGCGGATCGGCTTTCAGATCGACGAGATCCACCTCCGGCAGCCGAGCCGCCCCTGGCCGCGCGCTCAGCTTTAAAGATCGGTAGCGGCCATTTTCGCCATTAACCGCCGTCTCAAGTGCAGGCGTCGCCGAAGCAAGCACCACTGCGCCGCCTTCTAACTTCGCCCGGACAACGGCAAGGTCGCGCGCATGGTAGATGACGCCATCTTCCTGCTTGTAGGACCCATCATGCTCCTCATCGACAACAATGAGAGACAGCTTCTGATAGGGCAGAAACAGCGCAGAGCGGGCACCGATCACAATCCGCGCCCGGCCGTGGGCAGCCTCTCGCCAGGTGCGACGGCGCAGTTTGTCAGACAGGCCGGAATGCCATGGCGCTGGAACCGCACCAAACCGCGCTTCAAACCGGGCAAGCACCGCCTGGGTCAAGGCGATCTCAGGCAGCAAAACCAGGATCTGGGCCGCCGGATCCCGCTCCAACGCCTCGGCAATCGCCTCGAAATAGACCTCTGTCTTGCCGGATCCGGTCACCCCGTCCAGCAAGAAGGGTGCAAACCCGCCGGCGCGAACCGCTTGGCGCAAGGCGTCGGCGGCGCGCGCTTGTTCCGACGTAAGCGTCTTGCCAGCCGCTTTGCCGGTCGGCTCGGGAAACGGCGCATC
>JBCBAO010000076.1:0-10283 GCA_038532405.1 Pseudomonadota bacterium
TCCAGCCGAGGCCTGAGGGGCGCTCCTCTACCCGGCAGACGATCTCTCGCGATCCGTCAGGACCGATCCGATACACGGTCTCGTCGTGCATATCCGAAACATAGAGCGCGCCCCGGTGCCAGCGCGGCCCCTCCAGGAAGGCAAATCCATCGGCGAGTATGGTGGGCGTCATGTCCATCTATCCCTTGTCAAACTTGTCTTCTTTTCGCGTGCCGAGCAGGAGCTGACGTTCAAGCTGCTGGCGAAGGGCGGCATAATAGGCCTCCAAAAACGCGCGATTGGTCTCATTCGGTCCCCTTTGCCAATCTATCTTTACGCGGATGCGGTTGGCCACGGATACTTTGATCTCATCGTTTGAATTGCGCAGCACGTCTTCCAGAACATGGAGCTCATGAATGCCATAGGCGGTCAATTGCTCCTGGGTAAACGAGAAGCCGGCAAGATCCGATACTCCACTTTCAGATCCACCGGATTTTGCGACGTCGGCGAGCAGGTCGATTTTCGGCGCATGGATCACCCAAGTTCCTGCAATCATGTCCCCGGCACGTAATCTGTCCTTATTGAACAGCGGGAAGAACAGAAACACACCGGACCAGCCAAGGCCAAAGAGCGCGATCCATCCGCTCACATCGTCGGCCCCAATGCCCATGAACAAGAATTGTAGCGGGAGGAAAACTTCAATTTCCCGGATGAAGTTCCGGGCGAAGACGGCATTCGCCGTCAGCCGTCCACCATTGCGGGCCGCCACGCGCAGGCCGAGCGCCCGTTTGCCCGGCGTCGCCGCCCGTCGCCCGAGTTCGAAGGCGATGAAATAGAAATTTCGAAGGGTAAAAGCAAAGAGGGTAAAGATCGCGCCTGCAATCTGCCACCCGCCCAATCCGAACTGGCCGGCTGTAAAAACCACCGCGAACAGGCCTGCAATCAATGTCAGGATCAGGATTGTAAAATCAATCATGAACGCTCCGGCGCGCTCTCCGCCAGACGCAATTCGTAAGGTCAGCGCGGCCCCTTCTGGCGTGATCAGGTCGCGCAGGCGTTTGCGTTCGTCTGCATCGCGCTCCAGGCGCACCTGGCGGCGGCGAACCTGTTCCTCATGGGGGATATCGACAAGTTCGGTCATTTGGCCCGCTCCGTTCGGCGCGGCAAATAGAAATACGCCATCCAAATGACAAATGTCGTGCCCGCGATCGCATAGCGCACCGTGTCCGAATTGATCAGCTGGCGTCCAAATCCTTCCAGAAGGGCGGCGAAGAACAACATAACCATTGCCCCGACCGCAACCATTGCGGCCGACTGGCCAGCATCCCGCGCCGATGCGAGGCGGGATTTGCGGCCCGGAAATGCAACCGATCCCCCAATCATGAACCCGGCCGCCCCGGAAAGCACAATGGCAAAAAGCTCCGTGACGCCATGGATCAATAGCCAGCCCGTCAGCTCATATCCAAGCCCCCGGCTCCAGAACAGTGCGTAAAATGCCCCCAGCACCACGCCATTGTAAATCAGCAGAAAGGCCGTCGGCGCGCCAAACATGAAGCCGAGCGCAAAGGCAAACAGGGCGACCCCGGAATTGTTGGAAAACAGCTGTGCCGAGAAAGCGCTCAGCATGCCTTGGGCATCCGTCGCTTCGCTGTAGAGGGTCGAGCGCAAATAGTCCGTCGTGGCATCCGGTGTGCGATCGCCGATCAGGCCGGGCGCGTTAAAAGACCAGAACCAGTCCATATCGATCATGCAAAGGATGAAGGCGATCAGTCCCCCGCCAAAAAAGCAAACCGCAGATAGGATTGTCGGCTTCCAGGCAGCCCGAACGGCATTTGGCCAGTCCCGCCTGAGAAAGCCCGCAATCTTCTCGCCAAGGGTTGTGCGGGCTCCGTAGACGAAAAAATACGCCTTGGTGCACAGGGACTCCAAATAGGAAATGACGTTCTGATCCAGTGAAATGGATTTTGCGACGGATAGGGACGACACGGCCTGTCGGTAGAGGCGTGGCAGGGCGAGCATCTCCTCGTCGGACAAAGCCCGCACGCCGCGCCGCTCTGCACGCTTCAAAATCGCGTCGAGTTTCTGCCAGTCGGCCTCACGTTCTTCCCGGAACCGGTAGGACTTCAACAGGTCCGTCACAACATGTCCCTCCGTTTGATATCGAGGTAGCGTGACACCAGCTCGGAGCCAAATCGCTCCGGCGGCGTCTCGATTATGTGTACACCAAGGCGCTGAAGCCGCCGGAAAACAAGTTTGCGTTCATCAAGCAGCGTGTCGGCGATCACGGCGCGGGAAATAGCTCCAGGTGTGTTCGGCGGGGCATCGACCAGGGTTTCCAGCGTTTCATCATGGAATGTAGCAAACAAAACGAGGTGGCGGCTGGTGAGCCTGCCAATTGTCTCCAACATCAGCTCGGTTGAGATCGTGTCCACGAAATCGGTGAAGAGAATAACGAGTGAGCGGCGTTCCAGCCGGCTTGCAAGATCGGTCAGGGCGAGGGTGTAGTTCGCTTCATTCGATGAATAGTCGAGGCGCGACGCCAGGGCCTGCATATGCGGAAAAGCCGACGGGCCGTGTAGTATATTGCTGGCGATTCCGGGGCGGGCATCAAACCCATAAAGCGCGGTCCTGTCCCCGGACCGCAGCGACACATAGGCGAGCAAAAGTGCTGCATTTATCGCCCGGTCGATTTTGGGAATCCCCCCAAGCGGCTCGCTCATGAGCCGGCCCGTATCGAAGGCAAATACGATATTATGGTTGCGTTCGGTCCGGAACTCTTTGGCCAGCAATTGCCGGTGGCGGGCCGAATGTTTCCAATCAATGGCCCGGCGGTCCATTCCGGCGGCAAACTCCCTCAGCGCATCGAATTCTGAACCGCTGCCCTTATCGATCTGCATCTTGATCCCGAAATCGGCATCGCGCGCGTAGAGCCGCACCGCCTCCTCTTTGACCCATCGCGTGTTGGGAGTGACGGGTATGGCGATATTGAGGGCCTCACGGCGGCGCTTTTGGATCAGCCCGAGGGGGCCGACCCACCGTGTCCATAGGGTATCGAGCCTGGCTTCACCTCGCCGAAGTGGTTTGAGCGGCACCTCAAAACGGCGCACACGCCCCTCAAACCCCCGCAATCCCCGTGCTGGCATGTTCGCCAGCAGTTCGTTTCCGTCGACCTTTACCTCCAGGCGCTTGGGCAGTGGGCCAGAATCAAAGCGAAAGGTCAGCCCCAACGGATCCTCGGCACCGGTGTAAAGCAGGTTTGGCGTGTCTATCGCCGTTGAAAACGCGCTGAGGCGCGCGCCCAGCATGGCATCAAGCAGCAAGAGGCCAAGCACCAGACAGATCCACGCCCCTGCAATCGCCCAAAGCCCCGGCTGTAGAATCGCAATGGCGACCATGAGCGGTACGCCGAGCATCATCAACCAAATTGCGCGAGGAGTGGGCGAGATCATCTCAGTCGATCTCTCATCGCGGGGCCGGGGTTTGTTCGATCAAGGCCGACAGCGTGTCATCGGTCGTTTTGCCTTCAATCTCTGCGGCCGGCGATAGAATGATCCTGTGGCGCAGTGCGGGGAGGGACAAAGCCTTCACATCGTCGGGGATCACAAAGTCCCGCCCGTCGAGTGCGGCGCGTGCGCGGGCTGCCGCGGCGATGGCAGCTGCTGCACGCGGGCTGGCCCCGGTTTCAATTGCCGGGCTCTCCCGCGTCGCCCGAATGATATCGACTATATACGCAGCCACATCGTCCTGCAGGCGAGCATTGGACACGGCCTCCACCGCTGCTGCGAGATCCGTTGCCGATATCGCCACCTCAACGCCGAGAACACCGGCAGAGCGCATGCCGGACCGGTCACCATGTCGGCGCACAATCTCCAACTCCTGGTCCCGGTCCGGATAGTCGAGGGTGTGTTTGAACAGGAACCGGTCAAGCTGGGCTTCCGGCAGCGGATAGGTGCCTTGCTGCTCAATCGGGTTTTGAGTTGCGACCACGAAAAACAAAGGATTCAAAGGATAGGTTTCGCCATCGATCGTCACGCGCCGTTCCTGCATCGCTTCCAGCAAAGCCGCTTGGGTTTTCGGCGGTGTGCGGTTGATCTCATCGGCAAGCAGAATATCGGAGAAGATCGGTCCTTTGGTGAGAGTGAATTCATTGGTTTGAAAATTGAAAAGATTGGTGCCGAGCACATCGCCAGGCATCAGATCCGGCGTGAACTGGATGCGGCCAAACCCGAGCGAGATCGCCTTGGAGAAGCACTGGGCGAGGAGTGTTTTGGCCGTGCCTGGCGGGCCTTCCAGCAAGATATGCCCGCCTGAGAACAAGGCCGTCAGCATAAGGTCGATGGTGTCTGATTGCCCAATGACACCTTTTGCAACCTCAGCCCGGATCGCATTCGCCAGGATCTTGATCTCACTTAACTCCATCAACTTTTCTCCTTGCGCCAGCGATAGATCTGCTGGGCTTTGTCCAATAAGTCGTCGCGGCTGGATGAGGGGTTTGCCAGCCCGATTGCCATTTGTGACCAGGTTTGTCCCGAGGCGCTGCCAGGCCCCATGCGGTCGAACAGCGCCGCGATGTCGGCTTCGCTAAGGCCCTTGGGGAGGCCGAGGTCCCGGGCTGCTGCCTTTCGGGACAAAGCAAGATAGCCGGGTGCCATGCGCGTTTCCCGCCGTGTCATGGTGAAAAGCCCTGCCGTATTGTCGGTCAGGGCCTCTTTGCCGAGGGCAAACACATCCTCTTCGCGGAGCGGCGCGCCAAATCTCACACAGGCCGCCCAGCCAAGCAGGGCAAGGCCCACAAGTGCCGTCAGGGTTGCCCCGATAAATGGGATATCGAGCAGGATGCGGACAGGGCTCGTCGACCGTTCAAAGCCATGCAGGGTCGCGTCGAATATGATCGGCATATCCCCATCGCCGCGCATATCGTCCAGCAGCGAGAGCATCAGCCGCGCATTTGATGGCTCTGCCAGGCCAAATGTGTTTGCCAGGTCCGGATCGGCGAGGACGTAAATTTCCCGGCCTGGAACTTTCGCGACCAGGCTGCCGACTGGGCCGGCAATGATGGTGTCCAGCTGATCACCAACAACCGTCTGCATTTTCTCTTCGAAAACAGGGCGCAGGGTTCCATAGGGCGTGCGCAGGCGCGCAGGTGCGTTGATCCGGCGGACACTGGCGGTATCGTCAAAGCGTTCGATCGACAGCGCTGCGCCATCGGACCATTTCAGTGATGTGTCATCCTGCCAATTGCGGCGTGTTAGGTCCGTTCTGCCAGTCCATTTCGGCAGAATGAAAAGGGCGGGCTCCGAGATGAAGATGTCGTCATCGACCTTCCCGCGCAGGGCACCGCCTGGTGTTAAGACCAGCAGCCTTGGTTCCGCAGCGCTAATGGTGCGCGCGCTCTGGGACACCGAAACCGGGCGTCCCGCCGCTTCAAGCAAGTGTACAAGCCCGCCATACCCAATGGCGGAGCTGGAATAGGGGTGGGCACCCGCCCGGTCCTTGTTGGCGAGCTCAGGGGCCCACGCCGTCAGCGCCACGACGGCACAAAACGACATGATCCCTACGGCAAGTATGATCGCCGCGGTGCGCCGGGAGAAAATCGATGTCTCGGCCTGCTCGCTCATCCCCAAACGTCCCCGAAAGCAAATGTTTCGTAGGAGGACCGGGCATCCTTCCAGTCGACCTCCAGGAGCGGTTGTCCACCGAAGAAACTGCGCTCGACAAGGGCAATAATCGGGGCAAGGGCCGTGCGGGGGCGCGCGGGCAAATCGGACAAAGCGCCGATTTCGCGGGCGGTTAATGCCGTGGACAGCCTTCCTGGCCGGCGCTCCTGGATGTCGGCGATGGAGCGAAACAGAAGCAGGTGCACCGCTTCGGCATATTTGCCTGCCCGGGCAAGCGCATCGGCCTCCTCAAGCAGGGATAGCGCCGTCGTTTCGTCTGGGCGGACCGAGGCGATAATATCGTCTTGCGTTTCCGATTTCCGTTTCCGTAAAGGATCGAGCCGCAGATTGAGCGCCTCTCCGAAAATGAAGTAGAGAATGGCAAGGACAATCGCTGCCAAGCCGCCATAGAAAATTAGCTGGAAGACAGGCGCAAGACCCTTCAGGAGCGAGGCGAGCCACTTGAAAAATGGGGATGGCTCTCGGTCCGGCTCAGGATCCTCGATTTCCACTGGACGTTCCAGTTGCAGCTCATCTGATGCCAAATAAGACCCATGAATGCGGTCAAACTCGGCTTGATCAAAGGCTTCGGTGGCGTTTTGCCAAGCGCTCGGTTTCTCCCCGATCTGGGCGGCTTTGCGCTCAGCTTTCGATTGGGCCACACTGGGGCCGATGGCGAGGCAGGCGGCCAAGCCAGCAACGATACCCATGCGCAGCTGCCTGCGGCCCATATGTGTCCCCTTGGGGCAATGTGCCCCTATGCCGATATATTCGGGCTAGACTGTACGCGTCCCAACGACATGGCAAGCTTGTAAGCTGCGACAAGCCGCCCGATATACCTCCAACACCGATCCGAGACCTGTAGGGGCGACCAGTATGACAAAAGCTGAAACCTATGAGACCGTTGCCACCGAAATTGCCAGCGTTATCGCCGGCGAGACAAGTGAAACAGCCCGATATGCCACGGCGTCCTGCCTGCTGGCAGAGGCGTTTCGGCCCCGGTTTTTCTGGACTGGCTTCTATTTGGTTGATCCTTTGAAGCCGCGCGAACTGGTTGTTGGCCCTTACCAGGGCACCCTTGGCTGTTTGCGCATTCCCTTTGGCCGGGGTGTGTGCGGCACCGTCGCTGCCGGCGAGCAGAGCCTGATCGTACCGGATGTCCATGCTTTCGAGGGGCACATTGCCTGCGATAGCCAGACACAGTCTGAAATTGTCGTACCTGTTTTTCGGCCAGGCGGTGAACTTGCCGGCGTTCTCGACATTGATTCGACGGAGCCCGATGCCTTCGACCGCGAAGATCAGCTAGGGCTGGAGCGCATTTGCGGCCTGCTCCTCGGTGACTGATGAGGAGACGGGGGCTGAGCTGCCCTCGATTGACAGCGCAGCTGACATTGCCAACTTTTCGCGAAGAACCGCCTCCATGATATCAAGTTTACCGGACCGAACCCCCGTCAGCGTGCCAAGGGTGTGGTCAAGGTGCATCCATGTGTCCGCCGTTTCAGTATAGGCTGGCCAAGCTGGCAGACCGTTGCCATTCGGATCGCCGGTCTTCGCAAAATTCGTCCAATAGGTTCCCATCGCATCGGTCAGGCTGAAATCGGCCTCGGTTGCTTCCAAGAAAGGGTGGTGGCTGTCGAACACGAAGGCAAGATCCGAGGCGTGGAAGGCACCAAGGGTCTGTGTCGGCGAGGCCGGTGTCCGCGTGAAGAAATACGCCCAGGTCGGCTGGCCCGTCCGGGCATTGGCCTTTGCCAGGAACCGCATATGCACACCGAAGATATCGTCGCCCAGCATATCAACGGCACCTTTATGCCAGTCCGCTTCGGTCTCCATGCCGTATAGAGAGATGAGCCGAGCGGCCCGGTCTTCCCCATAAATATCATCCATCAGGGCCAGCCGGGCCGTATGGGTGTTTGGAAAAGCGCCCGGGTGCAGCACGGTCGGCTTTGCCAGATCCTCGCTGTAGAACAACGTCCCCTCATCGGCGTTGTATCCAGCAAGCACGGGCACTTTGAGTGCCGATCCGTCTTCTATTGTGGTGCCGATCATGCGTGGCAGCACCCACCCGTCGACATTTGGCAGGAAATAGCCCGTGAGCGCCTCTGCATCCGGAACGCGATCGATAATCGCTGTGCCTGGAACATCACGCAATTGGGCTGCCGTTGCGCCTCTCCCTCCATCTGCGAGGAGCGGTGCCAGGAAGTCCTCGCCCACGGCCTCGGCGCTGCGGGTCGCTTCAATGTCGCGGGATAAATGTATGCGATTATATGTGCTGGATCCGCTTTGCAGGATCGCCTTATGGTAAAGCCCGTCACCAAGGGGCGAGGCCATGATTTCGGTAATCGATTGCGCACCGGCTGATTCGCCGAACAGGGTGATATTACCAGGATCGCCGCCAAATTTCGCGATATTCGCCTGCACCCATTCCAGGGCCTTGATCTGGTCCAGAAGTCCATAGTTTCCGGAGCTGTTTTGAGGGCTCTCTGCGCTGAGCGCCGGATGTGCAAGATATCCGAGCGCGCCGAGGCGGTAATTGATTGTCACCAGAACGACGCCTTTTTCAACAAGCCCGTCCGACTGGTAGGGTTGGTCAGAACCCGCGCCGCTATTGTGGGATCCGCCATGTATCCAAACCATCACCGGCTTCGGCTCGCCGCCGTTTAGATTGCCCGTGCGTACGTTCAGAAATAAGCAGTCTTCACTTTCAACCGGGTCAGGCATCATGCCCACCACAAGGCCGCTCAAGCGTGTTTTAAACCAGCCAAGTCCATGGCCGGCCACAAGGTCTGATATAAACCGTTCCAGCCCCTCCCTGTACTGCAAGCATTCGGCACCGAAGGCGCGTCCATCGCGCACATCGGTCCAGGGGATTGCTGCCGCCGGCGGTGCCCATCGCAGCTCACCCGTCGGCGGCGCGGCGAACGGAATGCCATTATAAACGGCAATGGCTTTGCGTTCATTTGTCCAACCCCCTGAAATCGCTCCGGTATCGAGCGTAATGACCGGGCTTTTCTCCAAGGGCGGCGGCGGCCGACTGATCGCCCACAGGGCAGCCGCCCCAAGAAAAATCAGCCCAAGCACCAAAAGCCCAAATCGTTTCAGCATCGCGTCAACCTATCGGATATCCGTTTCAGGGTATTTGGCGTAAGCAGCCCGTCGCGCGCCGTCCAGTCACGTCTGCGGTAGACGTATCACGTCTCAGCTGCATCAGCCGGTCCGGGCACGGCCGTGACCTCGATCAGATCCTGGAACGCAAGTCCTGCCTCGCGGTGATAGTGAATGGCCTGGTAGGCATCGCTCGTCCCCATTGCCATCATTGTTGCGCGCGACGGGTAGCGCACCAAGGCAACCATATCCCAGTCATGTCCACCGCCAATCATATAGTGGGGAGCTGTGCCGGCAAACAAAGGTCTGGCTCCGATATCTGCGAGAATTTTCTGCACGGCGATGCCATAGCGCTGATAAGCCTCCGCGCCGCTCAGATTTTCCGCCGCCTCCGGACGATCCGGCGCATAGGTCGCTTTTTCCTTAAATTTCAGCAGATTGACCATGACAATGGGCTGGTCCTGGTCGCGGGACAAAAAGGCCTGGGCCTGTTCCGGGGTCGGCTGGATCGCAGTCATGTTCTAACTCACGTTTTTGCTTCAGCAGGGCGGGTTGTGATCAGTTCCTGGCACAAAAGTCCTGCGTCGCGGTGGCGATGCATGTCTTTGTATTCGGCATGGTTCAGCGTTGCAATGAAGGACTGCCGGTTTGGAAAATACATCACCATCACAGCGTCCCAGTCACCATTGCCGATAAAATAGCGCTCAGCTTCGCCCATCAGAAGACACTGTCCACCAACCTCTGCTGCGGCTTTTGCAAAGGCATCGGCATAGCGCTGGTAAGCCTGCGCGCCCGGTTCATCTACACCATGTTCCGGATCGTCCGCTTGGTAAGCGGCTTTAACGCGAAATTTGAGAAGGTTCACTTGTGCAATCGGCCCCTTATGGGGATCGTCCCGAAAGGCGCGGAACTGGTCGGCTGTGGGCTGGAAGGCTGGCATCGGAGTGTTTGTCCTGGTTATCGTCTCATTTCGGCCAAAGCGAAGCCATTCGCCGAGGCCCCACTTTGTGATTTGAGTGAGCGCCACGTCCCCGAGGTCTGGGCGTGTACATTATCGGACGTGGGTGTGTGTCAATCATCGGCTTTCAGGTGCCGGTTCAGAAACTCCATCCGTGTGCGCATCAGGTGGATTTGAAGCTCCTCCCCACGAATGCCATGGCGCTGGCCAGGATAGGTCATCAGCTCGAAGGTTTTGCCCCGCTGCTGCAGCTCAGCCATCAGCCGGGTGGAGTTTTCAAACACGACATTGTCGTCCGCCATGCCATGGATCAGCAATAGGGGGTCTTCCAGTGCATCAAGATAGGGGAACACGGAGGAGGCTTCGTAGCCGCCTGGGTTGTCTTTGGGCGTATCCATATATCGTTCCGTATAGAACGTATCATAAATTGCCCAATCGGTGACCGGCGCACCGGAGACGGCCGCTGCGAAAGTGCCAGGCTCGGCTTGCAGCAGTGTCATCAAGGTCATGTATCCACCATAGGACCAGCCTTGGATCGCGATCCGCTCAGGATCCACAAAAGCCCGCGCTTTCAACCAATCGAC
>JBCBAO010000077.1:0-10239 GCA_038532405.1 Pseudomonadota bacterium
CACCGGCATACATCAGCCCTTTGTAGTTGACGAGTTCGCCCGACTCCAAATCCTTGCCATCGACATTCAAGGCCATTCCACCAAAGACCTGCAAATCAAGACCGGTCGCCGTCACAACAAGATCCGCCTCGAGAAGCGCTCCAGATTGTAGGCGAATGCCTTTTTCCTCGAAGCGCTGAATGTGGTCAGTCACAATAGATGCACTGCCATTGTTGATGGCATCGAACATGTCCGCATCGGGAACAAGACAAAGACGCTGATCCCATGGGCCGTAGGATGGCGTGAAGTGCGTGTCGATGTCGTATCCGGGCTTCAGATGCTTTGACAGCATCTTCAGGAGGTTCTTTTTAACCTTGTCCGGTTTTGCTTGTGAGCGCTTATAGAACCAAGATGAGAGCCGGATATTTTTCCAGCGCGTGAAGGCATAAGCCCAGCTGTCCGGCAGCATCGCCCGAAGCAGGTTCGCAACCCCATCCTTAGCTGGCCGACTAACCATATAGGTCGGCGAGCGCTGGAGCATGACAACGTGGTTCGCATCCTTGGCAAGTTCGGGGACCAGCGTCACCGCCGTTGCTCCCGAGCCGATTACGACCACTTTCTTGTCGGCATAATCGACATCTTCGGTCCAAAGTTGTGGGTGGACAATCTCGCCGGCAAAATCAGCCATGCCTTCAAAGTCCGGCGTGTATCCAGCATCGTATTTGTAGTAGCCGCTGCACATATATAGGAACGAACAGGTGAACGTGACCTGTGCGCCATTTTGCTCCGCCGTCACCTGCCAGCGTGCCGCCTCAGACGACCAGGATGCGGAGATGACTTTGTGACCGAAGCGGATATGGGGAGTGATTCCATGTTCGTCCGCCGTCTCGCGAACATAGCTTCGAATAGATGGCCCATCAGCAATTGCTTTCGCTTTCGTCCACGGTTTGAACTCATAGCCAAGCGTATGCATGTCGGAGTCGGACCGAATGCCAGGATAACGGAACAAATCCCAGGTGCCGCCGATAGCATCGCGGCCCTCAAGGATTGTATACGATTTGCCAGCGCACTTTTGCTGGAGGTGTACGGCCGCACCAATACCCGATAGCCCCGCGCCGACAATTACCACATCAAAATGCTGATCAGCCATCGGCCTGCTCCCTGAAGATTTTGTTTACCGTTCAATACTAACGCGTATTCGCAATAAATCCAATAATGGCTTTGCTGAGGGCCTCCGGCGCGTCTTCCTGCAAAAAGTGGCCTGCGCCTTCAATAGTGACATGCTCGACAGTGTTAGCACCGGGAACATGTTCCTGAAAAATTGCTTCTCCGCCCCGAGTGACGGGGTCGCCATCGCTAAATGCGGTGAGTACAGGCCGATCAAATGATTCCAGGACTTTCCAGGCAGCATCATTGGCAGCACGATCTGCAGCGTGATGCGGCATGAGCGGCACGAGCGACGGGAAAGCCCGCGCGCCAGCGATAAAGGTATCATCTGGAAAAGGCGCGGCATAACCATCGAGAACCGCTGGGTCTTTTATGTTGGATAGAATTCCAAAGACATCACGGACAGAAAAGTCCGGCGCTTCGGCGGCGTATTTCACCCAATGCAGGAAGGCCGCTGGCGAACCCTCAGCAAACTGCGCAATCACATCCTCCGCCTTCGGCACGGGAATCGACGGATAGACCTGGTCCAACATGGCCGACATTTCAGGCGTCACCTGTCTGTTGCTCGGCAGTCCTGTATTCGCGATTACAAGCCGAGCGAACCGATCCGGCTGGTCAGCCACGAGCCGCAAGCCGATGAGACCACCCCAATCCTGGCACATCAGGGTCATCCCCGTCAGATCCAGCTTGGCGAGAAACGCGTTCATCCAATCGACATGAGCTTGATACGTGTAGTCGCTGACATTTGAAGGTTTGTCGGACCGACCGAAACCGATGAGATCCGGCGCTATTACGCGAAGCCCGGCACTTGTCAGTATCGGGATCATTTTCCGATAGAGGTAAGACCAACTCGGCTGGCCATGCATGCATAGGACAATATCGCCAGATCTTGGGCCTTCATCCAGGTAGTGAATACGCAGATCCGTTCCGTCATCTGCTGTGACATCAACATAATTCGGTGCGAAGGCATAACCAGAAAGCTCTTCAAACTGAGTATCGGGCGTACGTACAAATTCCATGGGTTGATGATCCTTCCTGTGATCATTCTACAGCGTTGAAACGATTGGACGCCTCCGCGATCACGGCGCGCCAGGTCGATACCGACGCGTTGCGACAGCCTCGATCTCCTCTCGGTCGAGCAAAGCTTTGCGCCATTTTTGGTCAGCAAAAAGCGGAGCCTGATCAGCATAGTGTGGAGACGCCTCATCGAGGGTTGCTGTCCCATACTGGTGAATCACATCTGCGGTTTGTTCGCCATTTTCATCCCACTCAACGAGGGCAATCCACGTATCTCCGGCGGTGGCGTGGAGCTTTCCATCATCTCGAACTTCCGCCGGATAGATCGCCCGCAATATGTCTGAACCACCGCCGATAGGCAGCGAGACGTCGCCGCGCACGAGCCGGTTCACCTCGCCCCACTCCGGATCGATCCGGCCATAATGCTCCATAAGGTAGGCCACAGCCTCTCGGAACGCATCCGGCGGCGATGGAGGATCGATTCCCGTAAAGCGAGCGGTGACCTTGTGGATGACTGTCAGACCGCCGAGAGCCGCGTGACGGCTATCAACATCCATATGGTAATCCCAGGCGGCCAAATGTTCAGCAGCCACCGCGAGATCTGCATCAGCAGACCAGTCCTCCGCCAGTACGGCTTCGATCACTTTATCGGCTTCGGACCCCTGCGCATAAGCAGTATCGAATTTGAGTGCGAGAAGTTCCTCGCGGCCAATCAGGGATGTACCATCGGTAAGCTCTATTAGGCGCAAGGATCTATTCGTCTGGTTCGTTTGCAGCCCCATGGACTGGGGAAAATCCTCTGGCCTCAAATTATCTGGCCCGTCGGTGGCGCTGTAGGGTTGGTTGTTGGCGTTGAAAATGAGACCCGACTGGGGATTTATCAGCTTCGGCACATCCGAGTACGGACGATATCCTTGCCAAATGAGATCGGACCGATCACCCGGCATATCGCCGGACCAAACCCAGCGATCGTCGCGGTCCGGATATTGGCCATTCTGGATGAACCCAACATTTCCGTCACGATCAGCATAGATGTAGTTGATGCTCGGCAGCGCCAGCATGGCCATCGCTTCTTCGAATTCTTGCAAGCTTTCTGCCCGATTGAAGCGATAATACTGCTCGAGCTGACGGATCTCATCCATGCCGGCATAGCGGATCGCATAAGTACCATGGGGCGTTTCCAGGGCTGGTCCATGGGCAGAGCGCAAGACTGGACGCTTTGCTTTGTATGCAAACGGGCCAAACAGCTTCACTTTGATCGTCGCGGTGGACACCTCAAAATCGCGCCACTGATTGTCCAGCCGATATTGTCTTTCATGATCGGGATTGGTTTCGAGCACATAGATATCGGCGAGATCCTGTTCGCTGACCGTATTCGCCCAGCCAAGATAATCGTTAAAGCCATGAAGGATGATGGACGTGCCGGGAAACACCCCTCCGGAGATATCCATCCCATCCTCAGAGACCAAATGCGCTTCATACCATGCCACCGGACCGGTCATCGGCTGGTGCGAATTGATCATCAGGCGCGTCACACCATCTCCGGACCGTTCTGGGGAGACAGCAATCGCATTCGATCCACGCTCAGCGAGGGTGTGCGGTGCAGTGATCCAAGCCTCCCGGCCGGGCCCAGGATCGAGGGCGATGGTCTGCTGACGTTCGTCTTTCAATAGATCGAGCAGCTGGCCATCGAGGCCGTAAAAGAAGGGCGTTCGAAAGATAAACCCAGCGACGACATCTTCCGGCTTATAAGGTGCCATGCCGGGCCAGGCCTCGTCGGGATTCTCGGCCACATAATAGTTCAGTGCATCTGCCATGGCCTTTGCGATGGCTTTGACATCATCGGGCACATCTGTCTCGTAGCGCCGTTCGACTGTGCCCCAAACGTCGAAAAGGGCCACGATATAGTCGGTCGGCGCGGCGTCAGCTCCTTTATATCGGGCAAGCACGCCACGGGCGGCAGCCACCGATTCCTGCATAATTTCGAAGTGATCTTCAGCCTGGGCATAAGCAAGACCGAACACAGCGTCGGCGTCGGTTTTCCCGAAACTGTGGGGCACGCCCCAATTGTCCCGGATAACTTCAACATCGTAGCCAGCTGCCGTAGCCCGAGCCGCCTCTGCATCCAGGCGATTTGGTAAGGGGTCCCAAAGCCAAATCGCAAGCCCAACCAAGACGAGCCCAACCAGGCCGCCGCCCCATTTCAGAAATCCCATGTCTGCTCCCGATACCTGTTTCAGCGCAGCCTAACCGATCATCGGCAAATGCAAAGCCATCAATGAAAATCACGGCTGCGCGGCATGATGTTTACATTGCGCGGATGCCGTCGGCCTGGGCCGCGTCGCTCCGGCGCACCATTTATCACTTCATCAGCCGGAGCGAGGGCTTCCTTCAAAGGATCTCGCTGAAAGTCTTCAGAAAGCTGCATGAAATCGTTCGTGCGGTCGATCAGCTGATCAGCGACAATGTGGGTGACATTATCAGCGCGTTGGACCCGCCCCTTCACGAGAAGAATACGTGACCCCATGATGATTGATCGAAACCGCTCGAAGACCCGTGGCCAAACCACGATATTCGCAATCCCACCTTCGTCTTCAATCGTGATAAAACAGACGCCGCTTGCTGATCCGGGCCGCTGGCGGACAAGTACGACGCCTGCCGTTTGCACCCGGTGGCCGGCGGGCCGCGCAACAGCCACATCGGTGCGCAAGATGTGCCGAGCTGCATATTGCTCCCGCAAGAAGTGCATTGGGTGATCCCGTAAGGAAAGGCGCGTCATCTGATAATCTTGGACGACATGTTCTGAACCCGGCATTTCCGGAAGGATGATGGAAGGATCATTGCCCTGTTCGGCTGCATCAGCGGCCTCAAAAAGCGGCAAAACAGCCCCCGCAGCCTCGCCGCGAACCGCCCAAAGCGCGTCTCGCCGCGATAAATTCATTGAACCGAATGCATCGGCGGCGGCCAACACTTCCATGCTTCGCCGCGATAATCCGGTCCGCCTGCGCAGCTCTTCCGGGGTTTTGTATCCTTGATTGCGAGCTTCCATAATCGCTTCAGCATCGCTTTCGGACAGACCGTTGATCTGGCGAAAGCCAAGCCGAACAGGAAGCAGCGGCCCACCGCCCGGTTCGATCAGATTGTCCCAATCGGAATAGTTCACATCGACAGGGCGCACCTCGACGCCGTTTTCCCGGGCATCACGGACAATCTGGGCCGGCGCGTAAAATCCCATGGGCTGGGAATTCAATAGCGCCGCACAGAAGACATCCGGATGGTGGCATTTCAGCCAGGAAGACACATAAACCAGCAGCGCAAAGCTCGCCGCATGACTCTCTGGGAAGCCATAATCACCGAAGCCCTTCACCTGATCGAAACAGCGTTTTGCAAACTCCGGCTGGTACCCGCGGGCGATCATGCGGGTAACCATCATATCTTGATAGTCCTTAATCGTACCGAGTTTGCGAAACGTCGCCATAGCCCGGCGGAGCCCGTTCGCCTCATCGGGGGAAAACTTCGCAGCATCCATGGCAATCTGCATGGCCTGTTCCTGAAAGAGAGGCACACCGAGGGTGCGTTTCAGGATTTTCTCAAGTTCATCAGGCGGGCCATGCTCCGGGGCGGGGCTTGGATAAGTGACGGCTTCAATGCCTTTGCGCCGACGCAAGTAAGGATGAACCATATCCCCTTGGATCGGTCCCGGACGAACAATCGCTACTTCGATCACAAGGTCATAAAGGCATCGCGGGCGGAGGCGTGGCAGCATGTTCATCTGGGCCCGGCTTTCCACCTGAAATACGCCGAGACTTTCGCCCCGGCAAAGCATGTCATAGGTCGCCTTATCGCCCTCCGGCAGGCTCGCCAGATTGTGGCGAATGTCCTTATGGTCTTCCAGAAACTCAAAGGCCTTGCGGATGCAGGTGAGCATGCCGAGGGCGAGGACATCCACCTTCATGATGTTCAGCGCCGCGATATCGTCCTTGTCCCATTCGATAAATGTGCGGTCTTCCATGGCGGCATTGCCGATGGGGACGGTTTCAACCAGCTCATCCTGGGTAAGGACAAAACCGCCGACATGCTGGGACAAGTGGCGGGGAAACCCGATCAGCTGACGGGTCAGCAGCATTGCCCGGCGGATCATCGGGTTTGCCGGATCCAGACCAGCTTCACGGATCTGGTCATCGGGAATGTCGGACCCCCAGCTTCCCCAAACTGTGCCAGCGAGCGCTGTGGAGATATCCTCGGTCAAGCCAAGCGCCTTACACACTTCCCGGATGGCCGAGCGTGGGCGATAGGAAATCACGGTCGCTGTGAGAGCGGCCCGCTTCCGGCCATAGCGGCGATAGACATATTGCATCACCTCCTCGCGGCGCTCGTGCTCAAAGTCGACATCAATATCTGGCGGTTCCTTGCGCTCCTTGGAAAGAAACCGTTCGAATAGAAGATTGCTCGTCGCTGGATCGACACTCGTAATGCCAAGGCAATAGCAAATCGCGGAGTTCGCAGCAGAGCCGCGCCCTTGGCAAAGAATGTGCTCCGCGCGCGCCCAGGCGACAATATCATTCACCGTGAGAAAATACTGGGCGACTTTCAGTTCACTGATAAGGTCTAATTCCTTTACGAGGGCCGCCTGGACATTGTCCGGCACGCCGCCAGGATAACGCCAGTCCGCCCCCGCCCAGGCCAGATCCGCCAAGTGCTGTTCCGGGGTTTTATCAGGTGGAACAGGTTCATCGGGATAGGCATAAGAGAGTTCATCGAGGGAGAAAGTGCACCGCTGCGCGATCTCCTGCGTCCGCCGGATAGCCGGCTCAAAGCTACGAAACAGACGGACCATTTCTTCCGGCGATTTTAGGTGCCGCTCAGCATTCTGGTTTAGACGGAATCCCGCCTGATCGATGCGACAATGCTCCCGGATGCACGTGAGCACATCCTGCAAAGGCCGGCGGTTTGGCACGTGATAGAGCACATCGCCCAGGGCGACGAGCGGGGCTCCGGCGCGGGCGCTTATCTCTGCGAGAGCGGCTAAACGCTCGCGGACCCGACCGAGGTGGTCATAGATCCCGCCCAAATAAACGTGACCAGGAAACAGATCGGCCAGACGCTGAAGCGTTTCTTCAAAATACTGATCTGGTTTTGACGGCGGCAGAGCAATAAACACCTGGCCTTCACCATAAGCTTCAATATCCTCCAACAGGATATGGCATTCCCCTTTCTCAGCACGCATTTTCCCGACCGACAGCAAACGCGACAGGCGGCCATAGGCGGCGCGGGTCTCTGGATAACAGAGGATCTCCGGGCCATCTTCGGGGACGAGCCGCACGCCGACGAGGAGTTTCAGATCCGCTTCCTTCGCAGCGATATGGGCCCGCACCACTCCAGCTAACGTGTTTCTATCGGCTACGCCTATCGCCGAAAGTCCGAGCAGTTTTGCCTGGGCCACCAATTCTGCCGGATGGGATGCACCGCGCAGAAAGGAGAAATTCGTTGTGACGGAAAGCTCGGCATAGTCCGTCATGCAAACACTCCGTGGACATACCATTCAGGTGGACGGCCACGGCCATCCTCATAAAGACCGTCGCGAAATAACCAATATTGCCTGCCATCGACATCCTCGACGCGATAGTAATCCCGGGCCCGAGGCAGTGATTTGACTAGCTCGCCATTGAGTTCTTTTTCTTCCATCCGCGCCCTGGCCTTGGCGATAATGTTAGCATCTGCCCGAGGGTCCATTTTCGGTATTAGCCAGCGCCGATCTGTTCCCTTAGGGCTCGGCGCAACGATCGGAGACCCAGCATGATGCCACCACTCCGGGGCGATCCGATCTAGCCCATCGGCCCGGGCAATGCGCCGGGGAACACGCCGCCAGACAAACCGGATGGGCGGACCATCGGGCACCTCAGCCAAAACCTCAGCCCGTTCCGGCGGATCGAAAAGACGCAAAGGCCGCGGTCCCTCATAGGACGGCGCGCGCTCCGTTGGCTCTGGCCAGGTCCCTTCAAAAGGGCGCTCAGTTTCGGCGCGCTCAGGCAGATAGCTTTCCTGCAGCACGCGGAGGGTCACGCTACCTTCCCCGAGCTTGGCAGTGATCCTGTCGGCAAGCGCAGCGATGGCAATCTCATCCGTGTCCTGGCCAGCAAGGTCGCCAGATAGCGCCATCGCACTTGCTGCCATGGGTCCGGTGCGATGGGCCTCCAGGGTCAGTAGATCAATCCCGAAACCAGGATCGATACGGGCAATCCGTTCCCGAAACAGGCGCAAAATATGCTTTGGATCACGCACCGGCCGAGCAGCAGAAATCTCTGTCCGGGAAACTGTGCCATCGGCATGGAATGCGCTGAGGCAGACGCGGCGCGCCCCCTGACCAAGGCTTGCAAGCTCAGCACACAACTCATCAGCCAATCGCCTCAAACCTGCTTCGATGGCCTCACTTGTGGAGATTGGATCGGGGCATTGAAGGCGTGCCATATAATCCGGAGCCGGACGAAGGGGGTCAAGGGGCTCAATACGCGTCCCAAGCGCTTGATCGAGGCGGAGGCAAACGGCTTCGGCCAGATCTCGGGAGGCAAATCGCCGGGCGAGCGCTTTACGGTCGATATCGTAGAGCTGACCAATCCGGGTTAGTCCGAACCGGCGCAGCAATGTCGCAGTATCCGAGCCGATCCGCAGGGTGACTATTGGCAACCGTGCCAAGCCGGATTTGGTCTCTGCATCTGGCAGAATGCTCCAGGCTTTACCGGCTCCCCGGGCAAGCGCTGAAGCCGCGCCGGGGGTCGAGGCGATACCGATATGGACGGTCATGCCGTCCTCGGTGAGCTTTGTCTGTAGCCGCTCTGCCATCTCCGCTTCGCCGCCATGGAGATGGGCGCAGCCAGTGATCTCCACCATCAAACCGTCGGCCCCGTCTAAAGCTACAAGGGGCGAGTATCGGACGAGCCAATCGGCAAGCTGGCGGAGTGCGCGAGTGTCCGCTTCTGGATCATGCTCTTCAGCGATGAGAGCGGGCACTCTGGCTCGGGCATCGGTAAAGCTGAGACCGGGGGTGATGCCCCTTTCCTTTGCCCTCTGGCTAGCTGCGATCACGATTAGCCCTTTCGGGCCGGTTTCCGTCAACACGAAAGGCGGGGACGACTTAGCCAGCTCTTTGCCAATTGTCCGTTTCCGCCCTTTCAACCGAGCGCGGCGTAGCCGGTCGAGGGGCCATTCGGGCAGCCAGATTGAGAGATAGCGTTTCATGATTATAGTCCAGATCGAATATATGGCCGGCAAGATCCGGCACATTGCGGGAGCGTTCGAGCACAGCGCGCCACCGGGTCTGCCCAGGAGCGCAAGGATCGAGGCGATTGACCGCAGAAGGGACAGATGAAACCCGCCAGCGCGCTGTGGCCGCAGTGGACCCCTCGCGGGTATGGGGCATGAGGAGCATCACCGGCACGCCATGGCGGCTGGAGGCAAGGCTTAGTCGCCGCGATGCCGTGAAGTCGGCTTCCGTAATCTCGGCGACAATGCAAGCTACGGCCGAAGATCGGATCGCCTCTTCGATGGTCCAAAGCGTATCAAACAGCTTCCGGGGCCGCACGAACAGACAAGGACGCGCCCGACCATGAAAAGCCTCAATCTGTTTTTGTTGCAGGACACCATGTTCCTTCATCAGAGCCCACTGACTGACCCAGAGGATTGGTCCCGGTGGGAGGGATCGGCTCGCCGCCAGGGCCAGCCCTGTCAGGGCAGGCATATCGCCGAACTTTGCTTCCGCCAGTTCATGGACACCGCGCGTGCCAAGGCCAAAGGGAAACTTCGCCCTTCGGGATGACGCGTCTATTCGCGGCAAGAGTGCAGCGGCAGGTTGGACATCGGAAAATTCCATATGTTCTTATTTTGTTCTTTTTGGTGAGAGTCAACACTGAATGGGAAAGAAGCCCCGGCTTGCTCTACAAAGACATCGGATTTCATCTTGTTAGCTGCGCCGGTACCGCACGCGCAGAACCCATGTTAGGCTATGCAAAGATATATGGAGGAAAAATCGATGGCAGCTGACGGAGACGCCCGCGCAAAATTCCACGCGATGACTGAAGG
>JBCBAO010000078.1:0-9831 GCA_038532405.1 Pseudomonadota bacterium
CTTCAAGTCAGAGCCCGGCCGTGCTCGCATTTTGGCGATCTTTTGTTGGCCTTGTTGTTATGGCACCCATCATTCTCCGCCAGGGCTGGTCGGTTATGCGCATTAGCCGGCCGGGGCTTGTTCTGACGCGGAGCCTTTTTGGCACAGCTGCGTTCCTGTGCAGCATGTTTGCGATCTCCGATGCGTTCGATCTGCCGCTGTCCCAGTTCAATGCGATTTCCTTTGCCAGGGCCTTGTTTGTTACGATTCTTGCCGCGCTTTTCCTGCGCGAAGTTGTCGGCCCCTGGCGTTGGGGGGCCGTGAGCGTTGGATTTCTTGGCGTGCTTATCATGGTGCTTCCGGGTCTTTTTCTGCCTGGATATGCGAGCGAGGCGATCATTTTGGATGGCGGTACAGTCTTTGCCTTGCTGAGCGCCCTCGGCTTTGCCGGCGCGATTGTCATGGTGAAATCCCTATCGAGCGCCCACAGCCCAATCACCCTTCTGATTTGGGCCAATTTGTTGTCAACGCTCCTGCTTGCGCCATGCCTTCTCTTTGAATTCGTGATGCCGACCTTGGGGGAGAGCGGGCTTATCGTTGCCATGGCCCTGACGGGTGTTGCCGGTCAGTATTTCTATATCAATGGCATGGCCGTTGGGGATGCCTCTTTTCTGGCCCCGATCGACTATTTGCGATTGCCCATGGCGGCGCTTGCAGACTGGGTAATTTTCAAGCTTTTGCCAGGCGCGCATGTTTGGTTGGGGGCGGGCGTTATTGTCTCTGCCACCTTGTTTATCGCTTTTCGCGAGCGTCGGAAAAAGACGCCGAAAGACCCCTAGGCAAGGCGTCGTCAGTCTTGCATTCGCCGGCTCGTTTGAATAAGTACATAATCATTCATTTTGTAAAAAAGAGGCTGGAATGTCTGGAGAAAAAGTTCTGGTAACTGGGGCAACCGGGTTCATCGCGTCGCACACCGTGCTCGCCCTGTTGGAGCGCGGCTATGATGTACGCGGCACCGCACGGTCGGCTTCCAGCGCTGACAAGCTGAACGCAACACTGAGCGAATTTGCCGGCAAGCCTGTAAAAATTGATATTTTTCCCGTTGATCTAAACCGGGATGATGGATGGGATGCGGCTGTCGCCGATTGTACCTATGTCCACCATATCGCGTCTCCGATTCCTTCGAGCCTGCCCCGCGATGCCGATGAGCTAATCGTGCCGGCCCGTGAGGGTGCCTTGCGCGCCCTGCGTGCGTCCAAGGCGGCGGGCGTGAAACGTATTGTGATGACATCATCGGTTGCTGCGATCGCCTATGGCTGGGGCGACGCCCGCCCGGAAGTGTTGGATGAATCCGATTGGTCCAATCCGGACAATCACAAGGACAATACGGCCTATATGCGCTCGAAGACCATCGCTGAACGCGCTGCTTGGGACTATATCGAGGGCGAAGGGGCTGGTTTGGAGCTTACCACCGTTAATCCTTCTGCCGTACTCGGACCGGCCATGAGCGGCGATTTCTCGGCATCGCTTGAGATCATTTTACAATTGATGGGTGGCGGGTTACCGGCGGCACCGAGGCTCGGCTTTCAAATTGTCGATGTGCGGGATGTTGCAGATCTCCATGTAAAAGCCATGGAACATCCTGAGGCTGCCGGGGAACGTTTTATTGCAGCCGACGATTTTCTCTGGTTCAGCGATCTCGCCGATTTGTTGCGGGCGCGTTATCCGGACTATTCAAAGCGGATTCCCAAGGGAGAGTTGCCGAGTGCGCTTGTGCGGATCTTTGCGATGTTCAATCCCGTCCTGAAACAAATCCTGCCCGAGCTTAACAAGCGGCGCTATGCGTCCAGTCAAAAAGCCCGGGATATGCTTCAGTGGAAACCGATCGCTGCCACCGATGCGGCCTATGCCAGCGCCGATAGTCTGATCGCCCACGGTGTCATCAAGGCTTAGAAATCATACGCGATTCCCTTGCGCTCCCAATCTCCATAGCGCGTGGGCTCCTTGCCCGCAGGACCGCCTTTTTCTTTACTCTCCTTGTCGGCATCCACTGCCTCTTTGGCGCGGCGCGCTTCAGCCTCCGCAAGGGCGCGGCGCGCCTCCGGTGTCAGCTTCTTGGCGGGTCTGTCGTCGCTTTCCGGCATGAGTTACGAGACTCCACATTTTGGTTAACTCTTCCCATATAATAGATACTCAGCGTGTGACTATCCGTTCCGGGGCCAAAAAGACGAAGGAGTTCTGCATGGGTATAATGCGGACCGCGACATTGTTGGCTGTTTTGACGGCTCTGTTCATGGGTGTCGGATATATTGTTGGTGGTCAGGCCGGTATGCTGATCGCCTTTGGTGTGGCGGTCGCCATGAATGCTGTTTCCTATTGGAACGCGGATAAGATTGTTTTGCGAATGCACGACGCTCGGGAAGTGCGCCCGGATTCCGCCAATCCGATGGAGCGGACATTTGCCGGGGATGTCATTGCGCTTGCTGATCGTGCAGGCATGCCCCATCCGAAAATCTATATTATTGAAACCCCCCAGCCCAACGCCTTTGCCACGGGCCGTGATCCTGCCCACGCTGCAGTTGCGGCGACCACGGGTCTGCTCTCTGCCTTAAACCGTGAGGAGGTCGCTGGTGTTATGGCCCATGAACTTGCCCATGTGCGCAACCGGGACACGCTGACAATGACCGTCACGGCCACGCTGGCCGGCGCGATCACCATGCTTGCGAATGTGGCGGTGTTCTTCACCAATCGCGAGCGGGGTGGGGCCCTGAGCGGGTTGCTCATTATGATCGTGGCTCCCCTTGCCGCCGGTCTTGTTCAGATGGCGATCAGTCGGTCGCGCGAATATGAGGCGGACCGTGTTGGCGCGGAAATTTGTGGAAACCCGCTTTGGCTTGCGTCTGCCTTGGCGAAAATCGAGCGTGGAGCCCGCTCTACACTCAATCGGCGTGCCGAGCGCAATCCTGCAACAGCCCATCTTTACATCGTCCATCCATTAGCCGGGAAGGGGGCGGACAATCTCTTCTCGACCCACCCGGTAACGGCCAACCGCATCGCTGCGCTGCGTAAACTCGCAAGTGAGATGGACCTGCCGAGCACACCGCTGGAGACCGCTCGAACCCGCGGGCCCTGGGGATAACAGACGTTTTGGCAGGGGCAAAAACAAGGCGGGCCGCAGCAGAACTGCTGATGCGAGTGCTGGACGAGCGTCGAACTCTTGACGATGCGATGGCGTTGACGACGGCCTTCGATGGCCTTGAGGGGGCTGACCGTAGCTTTGCAAGGGCGATGGCAAGTGCGGCTCTCAGGCACCTCGGGCGGATCAATTCTGGGCTTGCTCCTTTGCTGTCTCGCCCCCTCGATACGGCGACACCGCCATCGCGTGCCTTGCTCCAAATCGGCGCGGCGCAAATCTGGGTGCTTGGCACGCCGCACCATGCCGCCGTGGGTGAAACCGTTGCTGCGGCAAAGCTCTGGCCCCGGGCGCGACAGGCGGCGGGCTTCCTGAATGCCGTTTTGCGGAAAGTCGCATCTGACCGGTCCACATTCGAGGCCGCATCGCCGACCGAGGTTTGGCCAGGCTGGCTGGCTGAAATCTTCCGCGAAGGCCTCGGATCGGATGCAGCAGAAGACCTCGCCGCCGCGCAATTGACCGAACCCGATTTGCATTTGACGCCGCGTAGCGAGGATGGAGCGGACCTTGCCGAGGCCATCGGTGGGGCGATCCTGCCATCAGGATCAGTCCATGTGCCAAGACAGTCTGTGGAAAAAATCCCAGGTTATGCGGACGGGACATGGTGGGTTCAAGACCAGGCCGCCACCCTTCCAGCACGCTTACTGGGGGTGACAGCCGGGGAAACGGTTGTGGATCTGTGTGCGGCTCCTGGTGGCAAGACGCTGCAACTTGCGAGCACCGGAGCGCGTGTTTTTGCGGTTGACCGGTCTGCAAAGCGGCTGTTGCGCGTGGAGGAAAACCTTGCCCGCACAAAGCTCTCCGAGCGGGTTGAGCTTATCGCGGCCAATGGAGATGTTTGGCGGCCGGACGCCCCCGTCGACGCGGTCCTTGTCGATGCGCCCTGTTCCGCGCTCGGGACACTGCGCCGGCATCCAGAGGGGGCCTGGATCAAGGGGCCGGAAGAGATTGCCCGCTATCCCGAGGTTCAGATCCGGCTGCTCCGGGCGGCCCTATCGATGCTGAAGCCTGGCGGGCGCTTGGTTTATTGCGTTTGCAGTCCATTGCCCGCAGAAGGGCGGGAGGTCGTGCAAACTCTGCTGGCGGAGGGTGGATGTCACCGCTTACCGATACTGGCGTCTGATGTGCCAGGCTTTGCCGACAAGATAACGCCGGATGGCGATCTGCTCACACTGCCGAATGCAACTGCGGCCCATGATGCCTTTTTCATCGCTAGGCTCGCCTCTGGGGCGTAATCTTGCGGATTTGTCATGAAAAATCGGGCAAATTGCCCCATTTCGATCCATTAAAGTTCATACCCCGTTCAGTCGAAGGGAGACATACTCCAATTGTCAGAGTTTGAAGGAAGATATCCAATGACCAAGCTTACCCCTGCGACACGGTTTCGTGGGCCCATGGCGGCCCTGTTGTGCGGCGCAATGCTGGCGACCGCTGGCTGCGCGACAACGTATGGCGCAAATGAAGTGAACCCGAATGCCGTTCGCACTGCGGCAACAGTCCGTCCGGGGGTTGTGCAGTCTGTGCGTGAAGTGACCATTCGCCCGGAAAATTCAGCCGCAGGTGCCGGTGTTGGTGCCGTGCTTGGCGGTTTACTGGGATCCCAGGTCGGCGGGCGTGACACAACCCAGGCCATTGGGGCGATTGGCGGTGCCGTGCTCGGCGGTCTTGCTGGTAACGCCGCAGGACGAGCTGGGCAAACGACCCAGGGTCTTGCCTATGTGGTCCAGTTTGAAAACGGTGAGGTGCGCGAGATTATCCAGGGCAATGATGTTTACATCGCCCCGGGCACGCCTGTGAACATTACGTTCCGTGCCGATGGCGCGATCGTAACACCCGCCGTCTAAGGCCCGCCAGACGAGCCATGCAGTTCGATCGCCGCTTGCACCTTGTGCAGGCGGCGGTTTGATTCTAGGGCCATTGTCCATGTCCAAGATCTTGATTTCACCCTCAATCCTGTCCGCTGACTTTGCAAAGCTTGGTGAGGAGATTGCCGCGATCGATGCGGCGGGGGCCGATATGATCCATGTCGATGTGATGGATGGGCATTATGTCCCCAATCTGACGTTTGGTGCCCCTGTGATCAAGAAGCTGCGCCCCCATTCAGACAAACCTTTCGATGTCCATCTCATGATCTCCAATCCTGCCCAATATGTGTTGGATTTTGCCGATGCAGGCGCGGACATTTTGACGATTCATCCGGAGGCAGACCCCCATGCACATCGGACACTGCAAGCGATCCGCGCAGCTGGTATGCGCCCGGGCGTTGCCCTGAATCCATCAACCCATGAAAGCGTGGTCGACCATTTGCTTGACGATCTCGATATGATCCTCGTCATGTCTGTAAACCCTGGCTTTGGAGGTCAGAGTTTCATCCCAGGTCAACTCCAAAAAATAGAGGCATTACGCAGCAAAATCGATGCAACCGGCCGGGATATTATTCTCCAAGTCGACGGTGGATTGACACCGGTGACAGCGCCGGGCGCCATCTCGGCGGGGGTGACATCTATCGTTGCAGGTTCGGCAGTGTTCAAGGACGGTGCTTCTGGTTATGCTGAAAATATTCAAGCGCTGAGGGCTGGCGCAATTATTTGAGTGGAGCGGGCGAGGACGTGCAATGAGCGCCCCGGATGTAGAGTTGGTGACCGAAGGCGATCCGTCTTCCGATGCCGCGCTTTGGCGCAGGTTCGGCGGCGTTGCCGGCGATGATGTAAAGGCAACCGCTGTTTACCGCATGCGCCTCGCGGGGACGGCACCGGATGGGTTTGGCCTGCATTTGAAACCTGTCATCCCGCCGGACATGTTCCGCGGTGAGGCACTGATGGGAGACCGGTGGCGGATCGGTCATGATCGATTGCAGTTGGAGCCTGGCGGGGTGCCTTGGGCGCAGCCTGCCCCATCGCGCCATTTTGCCGATCGCTTGCATAGGTTTGACTGGTTGGGCGACTTGTTCGGCCAAGGCGCTGCGGGCGCGGACCGGGCGCGATTTTTGGTCGATAATTGGATTGCTGCCTTTGGAAAATTCCACGGCTTTTATTGGCGCCTTGCCCCAACCACAGCGCGCGTTTGGAACTGGATGCTTGCCGGTGCTGCGCTGTTCGAGACGGGCGATGAAGACGCCTGCAAGCTGCGCCTAGCCGTGGTTGCCCGCCAAATTCGACATGTTGAGGCCGGTTATGAGGGGTGCAATGATCCCCGAGCCCGGTGGCGCGCGGCTTGTATTCTGGTCGCCGCGGCCCTGACCTTGCGCGGCGCGCGGGGCCTCGAAACGGCTTCGGCACAGCTTGAGGCCGAGTGTACCGCTCAATTGCTTGCAGATGGTGGCCATGTTTGCCGGTCGCCCCAGCGAACACTGGAAGCCCTCGCGGATTTACTTGTTCTGCGTGACCTGCTTGACCGGGCAGGGCGCACGGTTCCAAGTTTTTTCGAAAAGTGGATTCCAAGAATGGTCTCCATGGTCAGTTTCTTTCGGACCGGTGACGGGGCGCTGTGCGCCTTTAATGATGGCGGCGAAAGCCGTCCTGAGGCTGTGGAGGCTGTCCTCGACCATCAGGACGGTGCGGCTCGGCGCTTCAGCTTTGCCATGAAATCCGGATTTCAGAAGCTGCAAGCCCACGAACTATCCCTTGTGCTGGACGCCGGCGCCGCCCCGCCGCGCCCATATGGCGGCCATGCCCATGCCGGCGCGCTCGGTTTTGAGCTCTCGGACGGTCCGGCCCGTATCGTATCGTCCTGTGGCTTCTCCCCTGAGATCAGCCTTGACTGGCAGGCAGCGGTTCGGCGCACGGCGGCGCACTCGACGCTTGGCCTCGCAGGCCGTGATTCTGCTGCGTTTGAACGTTTCGAAGCGACCAGATTGCTCGTGCCAATTGGGCCGGAAGGGATTTCGGCGAAACGCCTGGAGGAGGCAAATGAGATCTGGCTTGATGCCCAACATGCGGGCTGGAAATCGTCTTTTGGCCTGATCCACAGGCGCCGCCTGTTCATGTCAGGTGATGGAGAGAGATTAACTGGCGAAGATGCATTGGTGCGTCCAATCTCTCAAGGGTTAGACGAAGAAGGGTCGTTTATTGGGTTCGATATCCGGTTCCACCTGCATCCTTCGGTCACCGCTTTGGTGACCGGAGATGCAATACAGCTGAAGTGCGAAAATGGTGCGCTTTGGCGGTTTCGCACCACCCATGCGGAGGCCCGCTTGGAATCGTCGCGCTATCTTGGCCGCGGATTGGTTGAATCCACCGAGCAAATTGTTATGAGTGGAAGGGCGGACCGAAACGGAGATGGATCGGAACCGCCAAATTGTGTTCGCTGGGTGTTTCGTAGGGAAAAGGCCGCAGGATGAACCCATTAAAGGAAGCCCGCCGCGCCATGGCGCTGACGCTGGGATACGATGTTGCCATGGCCGCGATTGCCATGTGCCTCGCCGTTGAACTCCGCTGGCGGGTGTTCAGCGAATATGCAAGCCGCCCCTTCCCGGACCATATGGCGCTAACTTCGGCGATTATTTTTGCAATTTCAGCGGCCCTCGCACTTGTGATTATGCAAGTTCACAAGCAGGTTTGGCGTCACTCCGGTTGGCCGGACGCTGTGCGCATTGCCCAGGCTGTTGGCCTTGCTGCCCTTATCTTTTTGCCGATCATGTTCCTTTGGAATCGGTTGGATGGGTTTCCCAGGTCTAGCCTGGTGCTCGCAATGCCAGTTTGGCTGGTGCTCCTTTTCGTCGGGCGTATGCTCTCACTCGGTCGCTCGACCCATCGCCCTCTGCAGATTTTTGCACGTCGCCGCAGCAATGCCCCCCGTGCGCTTTTGGTCGGAGACGCCGAAGCGATAGCGGATGCGCTCCGCGAATTAGAACGGGATCCGGACGGGTCGCCCATTCGCGTTCTGGGGTTGATTGAAACCGAGGAAGATGTTCCCGGCATGGCCATTCGCGGCGTTACGGTCCATGGCGGCCTTGAAGATATTGGCGATCGGCTGGATGTGCTAAAGGCGCGATACGGCGAATATCCCTGGGTCGCGACGGTCGGGGCAGGGCGCTCGCGCCGCGCCATGGCCCATGTCCTCGACGCAACTTCGGCGCGCGGCAGCGAGGTGATGTCTTTGGGGTCGGGGCGAGATGGGGCGCATCTAGAGCCCGTTCGCCCGGCAGACCTCCTTGGTCGGCGCGAAAGGCTCTATGATATGGAGCCGATTGAGCGATTGATAAAGGGCACCAAAGTGTTCGTCACCGGCGGCGGCGGTACGATTGGAAGCGAATTGATCCGACAGTGTGCTGACTTGCAGCCCGCGGAAATCACAATTTACGATGCCTCTGAGTACAATCTTTATAAAATCGATTTGTTTTTGCGGAACCGGTTTCCTGGGATTTCCGTCCAGGCCATTCTGGGTGACGTGCGCGATGCGGGGCGCCTCGCCCGCGCCATGCGGGACGCTGCGCCGGACATTGTTATCCATGCCGCAGCCTTGAAGCACGTGCCGTTGATGGAGGCCAATCCCTGTGAAGCAATCCTCACCAATGCAGGCGGGGCAGCCAATGCCGCGCGGGCGGCGGTGGCTTGCGGAGTTTCGCGCTTTGTTTTCATCTCAACGGATAAAGCGGTTGATCCGGACAATGTGATGGGGGCCACAAAGCGCCTTGCCGAGACCGTGGTGCGCAGAATTGCGGCGGGCACCGATATGGCCACGTCAATGGTACGGTTTGGCAATGTGCTCGGCTCCTCGGGTTCTGTTGTTCCACTATTTGATCAGCAGATTGCCGAGGGCGGCCCCGTAACGGTGACCCATGAAGACATTACGCGGTATTTCATGACGGTCGAAGAGGCTGTTTATCTCGTGCTCCAAGCCACCACCCAGCAGGATGCGCCGGGTGAGGCGGCCTTGTTTGTGTTGGATATGGGCGATGCTGTTCGTATTCAGGCCCTGGCTGAGTCCATGATCCGGCTAAAAGGGTACGTGCCGGGGGTCGATATCAAAATCAAACATACTGGCTTGCGCCCTGGCGATAAGATGCATGAAACCCTGACATACGCCCATGAGGATCTGGTTCAAACCGGTGTGGATGGGGTTAAGCGCGTAACCGGGGAGCGGCCAGCACCGGCCGGGTTCGAATTGGCTTTTGAAAGCCTTTTGCGCACGGCTGCTGACCGCGATCCCCACGACGCTGTGACGCAACTCTCTGGTCTCGTTGCCAATTACACCGTCCAGGCTCCCTATTTGCGGGTGGTCGGCGCCGGTTGACGGCCTAGGCGCGCATGGTAGAGCGAAGCGTCTTTGATTCCCCCGGAGTGTTTCCCCATGACCGCATCCTCCGTGCGCGTGGCCCGCGCATTGATTTCCGTTTCAGACAAAACTGGGCTTGTTGACCGTGCCAAGCGCCTGGTTGAACTCGATGTCGAGCTCATATCCACGGGCGGAACCGCAAATGCCCTGAAGGCGGCCGGGCTCGCTGTGAAAGACGTTTCCGAGTTGACCGGATTTCCAGAAATGATGGATGGGCGGGTTAAGACACTGCATCCGGTTGTCCATGGCGGCCTGCTCTATTTGCGGGACAATGCCGATCATCAGGGCGCTGCCGACGCCCACGGTATTTTGCCGATCGATCTGGTCTATATAAATCTCTACCCGTTTGAGGCGACCGTCGCATCGGGCGGAGATTTTGCGAC
>JBCBAO010000079.1:0-9747 GCA_038532405.1 Pseudomonadota bacterium
TTGGGGCCTTCCCAACGTGAACGGCCGGTCCGCACGCCGCTTCTCTTTAGGGAAAGCACATGAGGGGGAGTATGGGGTGGAAGCAGCGGGAGGGGGATAAGTTTTTTGGGGGTGTCAGGTTTGGGGCGGCTTTCGGGGGCGTTGGAGACATTACCGTGCGGCTTACGACGCCCTAAGACGGACTTTTGCGACGTATTGCAGGAGTTTCGTATTCGCCCCGGCCCGATGATCGAGGATGATGCAATAACGATATTAAATTGCAGGACGTTAGGCGGAGCACGAAGGTAAGCGTCAACTCACATAATTGTGACCTTAATCGATAAAAAATACACGTTGAGCAATAAATATTTATCGAATAGCAATTTTTCTTCAATCTAGATCAGCCGATCATAAGAGAGATAGAAGGAACGGTATTTTGCGCAAGATTCTCATGTTTGCAATTGTCGGTTTTGGGTTTGTGGGGTGTGTAAGTTGCGCCAATATCGAGATCAGTCTCGGTCCCACTGATGAGGACGCTGCTGCTACGAGTATTGGCATTGGCGAAGCGATTGGTGGGCTTGCCAACGTGTCCCTGAAGCCGACGGAGGCTCTTGCAAGTCCTCCCGTATTAGCAGGTTTTGAGGGCGATGCTGAGATTGCAACGGCAGAGGATTGGCAAGCCCGCCGTGCACCGCTTCTGCGTGAGGCGATCCAGCGTGATCTTTATGGCTACCAGCCGGACAATGTAGAGATTGTCGAGACGGTGTCTGAGCGGGTGTCTGACACCGCTTATGGCGGCATCGCTGTACTGGATTCCGTTACGGTGACAGTCCGGTTCTCCTATGAAGGCGGTCCTGATATGGAACGCGACATCCGGCTTGTTATTGCTAAGCCGAAAAATGCAAACGGGCCTCTACCCGTGATTCTGAAAATGGATAACTGCCCATTTAATGAGAGCTATCAGGATCCCGCTCTACCTGACGGGCAGCGTGAAGTCATTATACCAGTCAGTTTGCTCTCGCCCGAAAAACTGGCTGAAGCACCTCCGGAAAATTATATCAGTGAAAGCGCCATTAAAGTTAAGGTAACGGCGTCCTGTGCGAGCCAAACCACTGGGTTTATAAACGGTTTCGTACAACCGCTCGGTCGTTATCATTATACGCCTCCGGTCAAAGAGGCGATTGAGCAAGGTTATGCATTTGCTTCCATAAATACAGATGATTTCGTACTCGATGATAGCCGATATGCTGCAGCTCAACTTGAACTGTTGTCTGACGGGCAGGATGCAGATACTGCCTGGGGCTCGCTTGCCGCCTGGGCATTTCAATATTCGCGCGGCATAGACTATCTCGAAACCGATCCTGCGCTCGACCCGGATCGGATGGCGATTTACGGGCATTCCCGCTTTGGCAAGGCCGTGCTTGTGGCAGGGGCGCTCGACCCGCGCATTGATGCGGTTATCGCACATCAGTCTGGCCGTGGCGGAGCCGCACTCTTTGCCAGTGAAAAAGGTGAGCCAATCGAAAAGATGGCAGCTGCTTTTCCATATTGGCTAAATGATGCCTATAAGGCACGCCTTGAGCGCGGTGAGGCGCTGCCGTTTGATCAGCATCATCTACTAGCACTTCTTGCGCCTCGCGCCATCTTGCTCGGGCATGGACGCCGCGACGGCTGGTCAGATCCAGATGGGGCGTTCAGAGCCGCCAAAGGCGCCAATCCAGCTTATCAACTCCACGGCAAGGATGGCCTGACAGCTGAGCGTTTAGGGGACTTTGATCCGACTGCAGATATTGCCTATTGGATGCGCAGAGGTACGCATGGCGAGACAAAAGAGGACTGGGAAGCTTTTTTTGAGTTCCTCGATGCGCACTTCAAAACCGAATAGAGGTCTCGCCTGGCCCGGCGTCCATCAGTTCCTAACTGGAGCACTGAGTTAAATGCAGCATTTTAAATTGCCCCGATGACGGACGCGCACGCTTGAGTAGCCCCTGACCAATATCAGACAAAATACCTTTAAGGTCCCCTGCGAAGGCAGAAGCTGCGCTTGTGGACTCCGGATCAGTAAGCACCCCCTAAACCCGTTTTATTTCGGCAATTTAGGTCAGCAATCAGGGGTATAAGCGCAAAGGAGTTTTAGGCGCGGTTTGGGCACCCGCAGCTTGTTGCACAGCTACAATTGTCGCACGTGCAACGCTCTCCGCAGCAGCACGTATTGCCCTGGGGAACCGCCTGCGCACACGCACAGGACGATGCGCAATCGCGGCAAGAGCACGCGTCTTTATCAACCATCTTCAAGTCCTCATAGCTGGTCTAAACTAAGGAATAATCGGTGATAACACGTTAATTGAATGACGGAAAACGACTTTAGCGGCTCCACCAGAATCTGCCGGTTTGGGGTTCATCTTAAATCATGGCCGGCGTGCATCGCCCTACGATCATGCTGTACGGTGAAAATAGAGGCTTATAGTACCGGCGCGATTTTTCTATTGGGCGCTTCGAATTGGATATTCGCGCGGCGGTCTTCTGGTGGAGCGCTGCTGGACCCCCATCTTTGCACCTGCTAGGCCCCCTGCATGACCAATACGATCCGCCTTAGCGCCGTGCAGGCTGCACCTGCGTTTTTTGATAAGCAAGATGCCCTTCAGATTGCCCTCGACTGGATCGACACGGCGGCGAAGGAGAAACCGGATGTCATTGCCTTCGGTGAAGCCTGGCTGCCGGGCTACCCGTTTTTTATCGACAGCCCGCTTAGCGAGACTTGGTGGGATGCGGCTGCGGAATTGCTCGCCAACGGCATTCTGCTCAACGGGCCGGAGATAGCTGCCCTCTGCAAGGCGGCGAAGCGAGCAAAGTCTGACCTTGTTATCGGGATCAACGAACTCGACCCGCAGACGAAGGCAACGCTTTACTGCACAATGGTGACGATTTCCCGCGATGGCGAGGTGATGAACCGTCACCGCAAAATCAAACCGACCCACCATGAGCGGAGCATGTGGGGGGATGGCGACGCAAAAGGTCTGGTTCCCCAAGTGCGCGGCTGGGGCCGCCTGTCAGCCCTGAATTGTTGGGAGCATAACGCGGTATTGCCGGCCTATACGCTGATGGCGCGCGGAACGGATGTGCATGTGGCAGCCTGGCCGGGACAGGAGCCGGACCCGGCCCCGACGGCTCCGGTTTGGGCGCGGCAATTGTTGCTGAGCCGGGCCTTTGCCTCCCAGGCTGGAGCCTGGGTGATCTGCGCGGCGGGGTTGCGCCTGAAAAAGCATGTGCCGGAGCGTTGGACATCGCTTTGGGAATTCGACCATAATGGCGGTGCGGCGATCATCGATCCGCGTGGTGAGATTGTCGCCGGGCCCCTGGTAAACGAGGAGGGGGTTCTGACAGCGGATGCAGACCTGTCCCTCGCGCTGAAATGCAAAGTGTCCTCCGATCCGGCCGGCCATTATTCCCGCCCAGACCTTTTCCGCCTGGAGGTTGATGGTGAGGAGGTGTACCCCGGCGACCGCGGATAATCCGCGCCCGGTCGATCCCACTCGCGTGGCACGCGATTAGGCTTCCCTTCCCGGGGCGTTGTGCCATTTTGGGCTGAAAGCAGCTCGCCAGGGCTCGGCCGGTTGTGGAAGGGGAAGTCCGCTATGTCGTCAGAAGAGGCGTCCAGCAGCTCGGTTGAGACCCGCATTGTGCGCTCCTTGCGACGCGTCGATGGGGGTGGTTTGCCCTTTATTCCATTTGGCCTTTTTCCATTGATTGGGCTTGGCCTACTGGCCGCTCTGGTGCCCTTTCTCGTGGCGTCGGCGTCTTCGGGGCGAGGGGCGACCGCGCCCGCTGCAGCACCGGGCGCTGCTGTGGATCTCCAGAGGCCCGACTGGGCATTTGAGCTGAACCAGGGCGTCTTGCGCCTGGCGGGCGATGTGCCGGACCAGGCGAGCCGCGAAAGTCTGGTCGCTGCAGCGAAACTTGCCATTCGTCCGCCGGGCGTTCTTTCCGTGGAAGATGCCCTCACGGTGACCGATCAGCCGGCCCCAAACGGGGCGATGGCGATTGCCCTGCGCGGGGTGAACACACTTGGCCGCTGCACCGGTGGGCGGGCCGCCTTCCAGGAGGGGGCCTTCGAGCTCGATTGTGATGCGGCCGAGGCGCGCGCGGGCGATGTGCAGGCGCTCGCCACGGCACCTCTGCCATATGGGACACTTGGCAGTGTATCGGTTCGGGCAATCGCGCCGGACATTCCCGCCGGTGAGATTGAGGCGTGCGAAACCTCGCTCGCCGACCTGCTGCAGGGCGCGCGCATTCAGTTTGATGTGGCAAGCCCGATCATCCGCGAGGCGAGCACGCAGACGCTCGACCAGGTGGCAGAGGCCGCACGTGCTTGCCCAGGCCGATTGCGGATTGAGGGGCATACGGATGATACGGGCCTGGCGGAGCTGAACGACGACCTGAGCCGGCAACGCGCCGAAGCTGTTCGTGCGGCGCTGATCTCACGCGGTGTGGCTCCAGCTCGTTTAATCGCCGAGGGCTTTGGCTCCCGTGAGCCCATCGCAAGCAATGAGACCGAAGCCGGCCGCGCCCGCAATCGGCGAATTGAGATCGAGGTCGTGCGTGTACAACCATAAACAACCCTGCGGAAACGGCCTGGCCGCCGCACACTTGAGCAGAGATGTGCCATGACAATCCTTGTGATCCGTGTTCTGATTTTAATGGTCCTTGCTGCCCTGATGGGGGCTGGTCTCGCTTATTGGTGGCTGCGCCGGAATTTTGAGGATGTGACCGAACGCTTCGAGTCCCTAACGGAGGAACAGGCTCGCTTCAGTGATGGACCGCCACCCCTGACAAAGGCCGAGTTCGATGCAGGGCTGGCGGCGATCCCGCGACCGGATTTCTCGCCATTTGAGCGGAAGATCGGGGCCTTGGAGACATCCTTCCAGGGGTTTGCAGTGCCGGAGCCCGATTTCTCACCTGTCTTGCAGCGCCTGGAAATGGTGGAAGCCTATGTCAGCGGAACCGACCCGGATATTGAGGCCATGGGTGCCCGGTTGAACAGTCTGGAAGGCATGCTGACAAGTATTACGGCCAGTCTGTCCGGATTGGAAAACGCGAATCTGGAGCCGGTTCAGGCCCAGCTTGATCACCTGGCCAACCGGATCGACGCAATTCCGGTTCCAGATCTTGAGGGTTTGTCCGGACAGTTGGGCGCGATGGCGTCGACAGTGGAAAAACAGACCGGCCCGGATCTGCGACCATTGGAGGCGCGCATGTCCCGGCTGGAGGGGGCGATACAGGCCGTGCAGCCGCAGGAGCTGGATATCGGCCCGCTCCATAGTGGCCTTGCCCGGTTGGAGCTTCTGATCGAGGGGCTAAAGATTCCGCCGGCGACGGATTTGGATCCGATCACGGGCCAGATTGACCATATGGTGGAAAAGCTTGCCGAGATCGGCCAGAACATCAGCCGTGCCGATCTGGAGGCGCTCCGCGGGCAGATGGGTGCCATGTCGTCGACCCTCGCGACCATGCAGCTGCCGGATCTCTCACCATTGCGGGACAGGCTCGCTGTCATTGAGCGGCTCGTCGGTGGCTTGACCCTTCCCGATGTGGATTTGCGGCCCGTGCTCCAGCAGATTGAACGGCTAGAGGCGCAAGTGCGCGCGCCGAACCCGGATATCGAGACCTTGCAATCGCGGTTTATTGGCCTGGAGACGGCCGTTTCGACCTTCGGCCAGTCCAATCTCGATCTGGAGCCTGTCCACCGCCAACTGGAATTGATCAAGGCGCATTTGATGGCTCCGAACCAGAATTTCGACACGATCAATGCGCGGCTCGCAGGATTGAATGAAAGCCTTGCCACGGTCGAGGCTGGGTTCACCGCCATGCGGGCTCAGATGAATGCCGGGCAGGGCCTGGAGCCTCTGGAGCGCCGGCTTGCGGGCCTCCAGGATGCGTTCCTCGGTTTGCGCCAGCCTGACATGACGCCCGTAATGAACCAGATCCGCAGCATGGACAGTCGCATTGACCTTGGCGCTGTGGAAAGCCGGTTGACGGCGATTGAATATAGCTTGGCGGCCGTCCATCAAATGCTTCGATCCAATGATCTTGCAGTGAATTCCGTTCAAACGCGGTATGCGCCGCCCTTGCCGGCGCAATTGGAGACGCGCGGTTTGGGCGAGGCCCCTCCACCGCCGATGCCAGACGAGATCGAGCCGGATACTGTGAGCTCAACCCCGGATGCATTGGCGGTCGAGCGCCGTCCTGGAGACAAATCCAACCTCCTGGTACGCGCCGCATTTGGCGAAGCGGACGACCTTCAGCAGATCAGTGGTGTCGGACCGAAACTTAGCCGCATGCTGAATGAGATCGGCGTTTATTATTTCTGGCAAATTGCGGAATGGAAACAATCGGATATCGACTGGGTGGACGGTCTGCTTGAAGAGTTTCCTGGACGTATTTCGCGGGACAACTGGGTTGGCCAGGCCGAGGTGCTTTGCCAGCAGCCACAAGCGGCGAAACGGCCTGGCCAATAATAGGAGGGCCAGGCGCGCGTTCAGAGATTATCCCCTGAGTGTGCCGCCGGTGCCCTTTACGACACTGGTGACGATCTTCTCACAAATTGCCTCGATCGCTTTGTCCGTGAGGGCTTCCCCGCGGGGTTGAATGACGACCTCGATCGCAAGTGATTTCTGTCCCGGATCGATGCCGGGCCCTTCATACACATCGAAGACGGAGACGCTTTCAATCAGCGTCTTGTCTGCTTTCTCTGCAAGGCGGATGACATCCCCGGCCGGCAGGTCGCCATCGAGGACAAACGCGAAGTCCCGCCGGATTGGGGTTAGACCAGCTTTTGACAGCACTGGCTTGGTCTTGGTTTTCGATACTTTCATGTTCGGCAAGGCCTGCAGATTGAGTTCGAAACCGTAGACAGGGCCGCCCACGCCGATTTGTTTAAGGACGCGGGGGTGCAGGGCCCCGAAATGCGCGACCGTGGTTTTGGGGCCAAGGGTCAGGCGGGCCGCTTTGCCCGGATGCCAGAAAGACTGGCGCGGCTCTGAAATCTGGAACCGGGCGGGGGGCTGCCCGATGGCTTCCAGAACCGCGTAGAGATCGGCTTTTGCGGCCTGGGCGTCATAGTCCGGCGAGCTGCCCTGCCAGTGGCGTGTTGTAACCGGTTGTACGAGGCCGGCGACGATGGAGCGCTGATCCTTTGGGCCATCGCCGAGATAAATTGGGCCGGCTTCAAAGAGACGAAGACCGCGTTGGCCATTGTCCGCGCCCTTCTGGGCGGCCTTGGCGAGGTTGCCAAGAATGGAGGGGCGCATCTGGTTGAGCTCGCTCGCCACGGGGTTGGCGATGGTTAAGGCTTCCGCCTCGCCATCAAAGGCTTTTGCGTCGGCCTGCGACATGAAACTCCAGGTGACTGCTTCCAGAAAGCCGCGCGCAGCCAGGGTGCGCCTGGCCGTTCGGACCCGCTGTTGGAGCGGTGTCGTAATGGCGTGCACACCGGCCTCCGGCGCGGGCAGGGATGTTTGCGGTAGGGTATTATAACCGATGAGGCGGGCGATTTCCTCGACAATGTCGGCTGAGCCTTCCATGTCGAACCGCCATGTGGGCACTTTAAGATACCAGGCCTCGCCGGCATCTTCGATCTCGAAGCCGAGATCCTTGACCATGCGTTTCATGTCTGCGGTTTTGACGTCGAGCCCCGTGAGGCGCGCCACGTCGGCCGTATAGAAGGTGATCTTTTCGGGGCGGACGAGCGGAGCCCCGGCAACGATGGGGTTTGAGACCTTACCGCCGCCATGGTCCTTGATCAGCGTCACAGCCATTTGCAGGCCTTCCAGACAGCTATCGAGATCGACGCCGCGTTCGAAGCGGTAACGGGCGTCTGAGAGGATGCCAGTGGTGCGGCCTGTGCGGGCCGTTCGCAAGGGATCGAACCACGCCGCTTCCAGGAAGACGTTTTTGGTCGTCTCTGAGACGGCGGTGGATTGACCGCCCATGACACCGCCAAGGCCGATGGGCCCGCTATCGTCCGCGATGACGCACATGTCTTCGGTTATGGCGTAGGATTTTCCGTCCAAGGCTTCCAGGCGCTCGCCTTTCTTGCCGAGGCGCGCAACCACCGTGCCCTGCAATTTGTCCGCATCATAGGCATGCAAGGGGCGGGCGCGGTCGAGGGAGACATAGTTTGTGACGTCGACCAGCAAGGACTTTGGCTGAATGCCAACGGCGGCGAGGCGCTGCTGCATCCAGTCCGGCGACGGGCCATCTTTGACGCCCTGGATCAGCACGCCGGCAAAAACCGGGCATGCGTCTTCGTCCACAATTCCAACCTCAATAGGGCAGGTCATGGAGCCGCTGACCGGTTTGGTTTCGCGGCTGATAAGGCGGCCACCACCGCCTGCAGCAAGGTCGCGGGCAATGCCCATAACGCCCAGCCAATCGGGCCGGTTAGGGGTGACTTCGAAATCGATCACAGGGTCATTGGCCCCCAGGGCATCGGCGGCCGGTGTGCCGAGGGCGAAGCTGTCGTCAAGGTCTGCGATGCCGTCATGGTCCTCTCCCGCTTCGAGCTCCTTGGCAGAGCACATCATGCCGTGGCTCTCCACGCCGCGGATTTTGCGGGGTTTTTTATCGAGGGCGAAATCGAGGCCTGGAATATAGGCACCAAGCGGGGCGTAGATGGCGGTCATTCCGGCGCGTGCGTTAGGTGCGCCGCAAACGATTTGCTTGGTGCCGTCGACGGTTTCCACGGTGCATACGCGGAGTTTGTCGGCATCGGGATGGGGCTCGGCGGCAGTAACCTTGCAGACCGTGAAAGGTGCGAGCCGTTCGGCCGGATTGTCGACATGCTCAACCTCCAGGCCGAGTTGCAACATCAGGGCGAGAATATCGTCCAGCTCAGCCTTGGTGGCGAGGTGGTCTTTCAGCCAGGAGAGGGTGAATTTCATTGGAGGGCTCCGTCGGCTGAGGGTTGTTCGGATGTTGGCGATTGGCCGCGTTCGGATGTTGGGCGCGCCGGTGAGAAGGCCGCGAAGACATCTGTTTCGCCGCGGGGGCAGGTGTCAACGCGGTCGGCCCTGGCGGAGCTAAACTCCGAGGTCTGCCAGCACCGTTCAAAGACCGAGCAATAACAAATTCTGAGTTTCCATTTTTGCGTTTCCTGGACGAACTCGAAGATTTGCTCAAAGGACACTTCATCACGGGCCCAGCCAAGTTCGATGGGCGTGACCTCTTCGCCGGGGGCAAGGGCGCGGCCTGTAAGGGGCGCGCGCGTAATATCGTAATTGTCCGGCAGGGATCCGATCGGGTTGGTGGGGGGTCTAAGGATCTCGCCGTCGATTTCAAGCTCTACCGATTCAATGATTGCAGGCCCGACGCCGCTATTGCGTACGCGGAAGCCAAGATTGGAATAGGTCGGCGAGTTGTTGCTGAAGCCATCGACCTGTAGAATTGGATACACTTCGCCATGTTGCTGGGCGCGCATAACGCGGCCCTGGTCCCAGGCGATAAAGACCGCTACGAGGGATGAGACTAGGGCGCAGATGGCGATGAACATTTCGACCTTGTTGCCATTACCCATGGGACCGGTCTCCCGTGATTGCTTGTAGAGCGCTGTAATCGACCTTTGTCATTGTAGAGCCCCGGGTTTGGCTGCATCGGCTCCATCGCCGCGGTTTGTGTTGAGCAGGGGGGATTGCAGCCCGAGTTCGGTGAAGATGTCGCTGTCGGATCGCTCGCATCGGTCGACGGGCTCTGCAAATGAAGACCCAAGTCTCT
>JBCBAO010000080.1:0-389 GCA_038532405.1 Pseudomonadota bacterium
GAAACGTATCAGAAACAGCGTGCCGACCGTAGCTTTGGAACCCGCGCAAAACTCTATCTCAAGGTTCTGGCCAGCAAAGCAGGCGTTGACCCTATTCTGGAAGTTACCGGCGGGATTGCCATTGCCGGCGTGTTGGCATTTTCAGCATGGCGGATTGTCTCCGGTGGGTCCAGCATTGGTGATTTTCTTGGGTTCATAACGCTCATTGCCGTTGCCGCACCGGAAGTGCGCGGGCTCGGCAGCCTGTCTGCCTCCGCCCAAGAGGCACGCGCCGCAGCAGAGCGGTTTTACGAATTGGTCGATGCGCCGCGCCGGGTTCAGGAGCCAGCCCAACCCAAACCCCTTAAGCGGCCCTTGGGGGCCATCGAATTTCACAATGTGACCTTTGG
>JBCBAO010000080.1:399-7913 GCA_038532405.1 Pseudomonadota bacterium
CTTTGGGTATGGCGATGGTACGCGGGTCATGAACGGGGTGAACCTGACGGTACAAAGCGGCGAAACCGTTGCGCTTGTCGGGCCGTCCGGGGCGGGCAAATCGACACTCTTCAACCTTTTGCTGCGCCTGTATGACCCCGACGAAGGGACGATCACCCTCGGTCCCCACGCCCTCCAGGATCTGAGGCTCGCCGATTTGAGGGGGGCCATTTCATTGGTTGAGCAGGACCCAGCGCTCTTTGATGATACCGTCATGGCCAATATTGCCCTTGGCGACCCAACCGCGACTTCAGAGCAGATCGAAGCAGCGGCCAAGTCCGTAGCGGCCACGGATTTTATTGCTGCACTTCCCGAGGGCTATCGCACGCCGCTCGGGGAACGCGGGAACCGCCTGTCCGGCGGCCAGCGTCAACGCATTGCCCTTGCCCGGGCAATCCTTCGCGATGCGCCAATCCTGCTGCTGGATGAGGCAACAAGTGCCCTCGATAATGAGACGGAGCGCGCGGTAACCGCTGCCCTTCAGGCCTTCGCCAAGGACCGGACCGTCCTTGTGATCGCCCATCGCCTCGCGACGGTTCAATGGGCCGACCGAATTGTCGTTATGGAGGCTGGACGTATCGTTGAGGACGGGACCCATGACGAGCTCCTTGCTGCAGGTGGGACCTATGCGGAGCTTGTAAAGGCCGGTCTGGGGTGATGGTGGCATCTGAAGATCCATCAAATGGCTATGAGGCGATTGCCGAGCGTTTCATGTCCGTAAGATCGACGTCGGGCCAGGCCGTTGTCCGGGCCTGGGCGATGGGCCTTGATCCCGGGAGTACGATTGTTGACGTTGGTGCCGGGTCCGGCAAACCTCTCACGTCCGTGTTGATCGATCTTGGGCTTAACGTCTCTGCGATTGATGCGGCCCCCAGCATGGTCGCTGCCTTCAAAAGGCATTTTCCGGATGTTGAAGTGTCCTGCGAGCAAGCCGAGCGAAGTGCTTTTTTTGGCCGGACGTTTGACGCGATTTTGGCGGTGGGTTTGGTGTTCCTCTTAACCGAGCAGGCCCAGCGGAAGCTTTTTCGCCGAATGGCCAAGGCGATGAAGCCTGGCGGGCGGATATTGTTCTCCGCGCCCCAGGAGGCAGGCAGCTGGGAAGATGTTTTGACCGGTCGTCTGTCCCACTCCCTCGGCATAGACGTCTATCGTAACTTACTCGCCGAACATGGCCTCGTCCTTTCCGGCGGGCATGTGGATGCCGGAGGAAGTTATTATTACGCCGCCATAAAGCAGGCCGCCAATAGAGGGGCTGGGAACCCTGGCGACTAGTCAGTTATCGGGTGACAGCGGTCGCGTTCGGCAAGGCGTTCAACGTGTGCATAGGCCTCGGCTGTCGGGGCAAGGCGGCGAATAAGGACAAGGCCACGCTTGCTCGGCGCGCGGAGATAATCGCTGCGCGACTGCACTTCCTCTCGATTAGACCGGCCGGGTGGATACAGAACAAGACGCGTTGTCGGCTCTGCTTCATCGCCCGCGAGAACAGGCACTGTGGCAAAATTGTTCGTCCGCGAGTCGAAGAAGGAGATGGAGCTATAATCTCGCCAGACGCCGGCCTGGATTTCCAAGGGTCCGTCAATCTGGGTGAAGTCAAAACGGCAGATTGAATAGGCAAGATCAGGCGAGGGCCTGACAACGGTTTGGGTTTCCGGTGTGGTTCTGGGGGATTGGGCAAACGCGTGGAGCGGCAGTCCAAGGCCTTCCATTCTATCCATTGCGGCACCCATGATCACACCCGGCGCAGCATAGAGCACAGTTAGATGTCCAATAACCGCCAGCACCACAAAGATGGCAAAGTTCAGAAGCGCGCGCCTCATGAGGCCACCTCCTCGACGCAAGACACGCGCCGGACGGATGGAGGCTTAATCCCAACTTCCGGCGATTCCAGAACAGCCGCTGATGGCCGATAAATCCGCAGTGTCAGGTCAAAAGCCCCTGCATTCTTGCTCGATATCCAAGAAGCAGAATCCTCGGGTTTTACCGCAGCAATCGCCGCCGTCCACGTCTCGGCTTCTCCTATGGTGGTGGCGTCAATCGACAGGGCTCCATCTGAATTCATCGGCAGCCGGCTCTCTTCATCATATAGCGTGATCGACCACCAATAAGCGTCCTGTTCTTGGCCGGTGAGCCGATAGGTGCAGGCTTCCGATAGGGGCCTGCCCAAGTCGTCAGTGTTTCGCGTGAAATAGACCGCTTCTTCCTTTTCGAGCGCAAGGAGGCCATGCCTAGCCACGCGGGCTCTGACATAGGCATTTGCTGAGCTTGATCCAATAGACCAATCGCTCGTCCAACCGACAATATTTATGTTGGTTAGATGAAAGGTGGCTCCCCAGCGTGTTAACCCAGCAGTCCAAAGACTGGATGCTACGCCAATTACGAGCCCCAATAGCCCGATCGATAGAGAGATAAGTACGCGCCGCATGGGTCTTCCTCGCCTAAACTGGTGCGGTGCCGCCGCGCGTCTCTGGACGCCTGGCCGCTGTTGTCCGAATTAGTTTTGCTAGGGTTTCTACGCTTTCTGCTCCCTGAATCGCAACAGCGCGATTGCCGATAAAACAGGGCACACCCCGAACGCCCATTTGCACAAAAAGGTTTGCCTCTCTGGCAATTGTATCTTTGTCACCTTCGCCGGCGAGCAGATCTGCTACAATGGCTGCATCCAGCCCGATCTCTGCTGCGATTTTCACAAGCACCGATTTGTCTCCGATGTCACGGTGTTCGCTGAAATACGCGGCGAAAAGGGCCTCTTTTGCTTCCAGGCCCTTGCCTTGGCCTTGGGCCCAATGGACCAGGCGGTGGGCATTCACAGTGTTTGGCCGTTTGGGAATATTGTCGAAATCGAAGGGGATGCCTTCGGCTGCTCCATAGTCTTCGAGTGCTACGCGCATTTGCTGCCATCGGCTTTTTGAAGCGTGCTCTGCCCCCTCATCGGCGTCGGGGCCGAACTTGGCTGTCAGGTAGGCACGATAGTCCATGCCGTCTTCTGGAACCGTGGGGTCCAATTGGTAGGGGCGAAAATAAACCTCGGTAGTCACCTCCGGCACACGCTCAACCGCGGTCTTTAATCGCCTGAGCCCAAGCCAGCACCAGGGACAGACCAGGTCCGATACCATTTCGAGCGCGATGGTCTCCGTCATGCGTCGATTGCCTCCCGTAGCTGGCCGGCCGGTTTGGAGGCGGCCTTGGTCAGCACCGTGATATAATCTGGCTGAACTTCCATCCGTGCCGCAATATTCTTTGCTTGGAGCAATTTGTGGGCGACCGGCAGCCGATAGCAGGGCAGGTGCATGAACATGTGATGCTCGCAATGGTAATTGACCCAATAGGGCGCGAGGATCGCACGCTCAATGGGGTTCGCATGGGTTGTCCGCGCATGCCGCATCGGATCGCTATTGTCCGGCACAACGGCATGCTCTGCGATGTTTCTCAGCCGCGTAATCAGCGGAAACCATGTTGCCATTGGGAGAAGCCATAGAATGAAGAACGCCCACCAGACCCCGGCAACCGCAAGCGCGATAAACAGGCCCAAATTGAAGATCAGAAACGGGCCAACGGCTTCGCGTGCGCTTTGCGCCCTATTTTCTGCTCCCGGCCCAGGGCGAATACCGACCCCAAATGCATTTGCGATTTGATTGGCGCGTTGCTTGTAAAATGTCTGGCCTGTCAGGTCGCGAATAATTTTCCGCCTCAGGGACTGCGGGGTGATGGGGAAGGGGGCAGATAGGACAAGGTCCGGATCCTCTGGCTGCTGAGCATACTTGTGGTGGGTCAAATGGTACGGGCGATACGCTTTCAGGCTCTGCCCGATTGGCGCGCCACAAATATGCTCGGCGACCCAGTCATTCAGGCTTTTGTTTCCAGATAGGCCACCATGGGCCGCTTCATGGACGAGGATCGCAAGCCCGAGCTGCCGCGCGCCGATCAAAATAATGCTGATGGGAATCAACAATGGCTGCCAAATGGCGATGGCCATGGCGAGGCCGATGACGGCCCAGCAATGGACCACCAGCCATGGCCCCATGACGGGATTTCGCTTTGAAACATGCGCCCATTCTTCCTGTGTGAAAAGATCGCGCGGACTTATGCGGGCAGCAGCTGGCATAAGTGTAGAATATGTCCATTTGGCCGGCCATGAAAGGTGCCGCATGGGAAGGGTAGCAGATTGCTGGGATAGCAATTATGTGAGGACGGCATCCATTTCGGTTTCAACGAGCCATTCTGGGCGGATAAGGCCCTTGACCTCGACAAAGGTGCAAACCGGTTTGATATCGCGAAAGATCTCGCCATGGGCACGTGCTGCCTCCTCCCATAGCTGAATATCCGTCATCATAATACGTGTGCGAATAACGTCGTTTGCCGTTGCCCCCAGGGGCTCGATGGCCTCCAGGCTAATGCGCAGGCATGTCAGTGTTTGCAGATACATGTCAGACACGCCGACCGTGGCCCCGTCCGGGCCGATGGGGGCTGTCCCGGCGACCGCAATCGTGTTGCCAAGTCTCACCGCGCGGGAAAATCCTATCTTCGCCTCGAAATCTGAATTGAGGTTTACGCTTTGTCTGTCCATTGTGCTGCGTCTCGTTCTTATGTTTCGGTCGCCTAGAAAAGTGCTGCGATGGTAAACCCGCCGAGTATGATCGCGCCCGCCCAGACATTCGATTTGAACACGGCCAGGGCATCGGCTTCCCCGCTTTGCTTCAGTCTTGCGATTTGCCAAAGGCCGTGGGCAATGAATGCCAAGGCCGCAACAGCGCCCATGCGCCCAGCCTCAGCCAGATAGCCCGCAAGGGCGATGGCCATCGCCGCTGCAAGCATGAAACAAAACGTACCGATGATGACCCGATCTCCGAAGAGCCGGGCGGTCGATCGAACGCCGATCAAGGCATCGTCTTCCCGATCCTGCAAGGCATAGATCGTGTCATAGGCAACGGTCCAAAGCGCAAGACCGAGGAAAAGAATGACCACCGCAAGACTGAAATTGCCCGTCACAGCCGCTGCCACAAGTACCCCCCAATTGAAGGTCAGACCGAGCCAGGCCTGGGGCCAATAGGTTATGCGTTTCATATAAGGATAGGCCGCCACCAGCGGCAGTGCGAGTAGGGCAACCAATTTCGCAAAGCCAGGTAAGGTCAGCCAAACCAGGAAACCGACGGCCAGTTGGGCGGCAAGCCAGAGATAAGCCTGGTTCAATGACACTTCGCCAGACGGGATGGGCCGCCCAGCCGTGCGCGCAACGCCGGCGTCGATGTCGCGATCTGTGATATCGTTCCAGGTGCATCCTGCGCCCCGCATGGCCACTGCGCCGATGCCGAAGAGGATAATCCAGATCAAATCTATGGCTTGAAACCCGGTCGCCATGCGCGAAAAGGCAAGCCCTATCCAGCACGGCAAGAGAAGGAGCCAGATGCCGACGGGCCGATCGATCCGCGAGAGGGAGATATAGGGACGGGCCTGGTCGGGTAAGTCACCAAGCACCGTCACTGGCACGGCGTCTGCCGGCCCCGTGCGTGGGGTTGGTTCTGACAGGGGCGCGTCTTCAATGTCGACGGTAGGGGTGGTTTCGGATGTATCAGTCATAGGGCAGCCAGGGTAGCGAGGAGCGTGAGGTCCAGATAAGCAAGTGGCGTGCATTTTCTCAATCCCTTCGCTATAGCCCGCCGCCATGAGCACTTTACCCCGCCTGTTTGTGAAAAATGACCTGACTGCCGGGATCGGTTTTGCGCTCCCGGAAAATCAGGCCCATTACCTCGCCCGCGTCATGCGCCTTGGCGGAGGAGACGAGGCGCGTGTTTTCAACGGACGTGATGGCGAATGGCGGGTCACGCTTTGCGTAAATGGCCGACGCGTCGACGCGTCGCCAACCGAACAATTGCGCCCCCAGCCGGCCTTGCATGCGCCTGGACCAGAGTTTTTATTCGCTCCGCTGAAAAAGACACGAACCGATTTTGCCGTGGAAAAGGCAACTGAACTTGGCGTGTCCACCATCCGGCCTGTACTCACCGCGCGCACACAAACACAGCGTGTCAAAACCGACCGGCTTACCGCACTTGCCATGGAAGCGGCCGAGCAGACCGAACGTATGGACCTGCCGGAGGTTTGTGAACTCATTCCCTTGCACAAGGCCCTCAGCGAATGGGACCCATCCTGCCCGCTCATCTTTTGCGATGAGGCGGTGAATGACCCAGAGCAGCCCTGGGGCGGCGAGAATGGACGCGCAAAGCCGATGGTTGAAGCGATCGGTGGGCTCAATCGGGACCTCCGTGGTGGGATTTTGATCGGGCCGGAGGGCGGTTTCTCTCAAGAGGAGCGAAGGGATCTTCGCGCGCGGCCCTATGTCGTTCCGGTGTCCCTTGGGCCACGCATCCTGCGGGCAGAGACGGCTGCAATCTCTGCCCTCACGATTTGGCAGACAGTTCTTGGCGACTGGCGCTAAAGGTCTTATGTGCGCTCCAGGCGATTAAAGGGGCATGGCTTCCCATGACGACACCGACCGTAGATATTGATGAGGCCGCACCGCGCATTGCCGGCAAGCACGAGCTTGTCGAGTGGATGGAGGCGGGCAGCAAGCCCAAAAACGAATGGCGCATCGGCACTGAGCACGAGAAGTTCGGTTTTCTGAAAGATGGGCTCTGCCCGGTGCCCTATGACGGTGCATCGTCGGTCAAAGCGCTTTTGGAGGGGCTAAGGGACCGTTTCGGCTGGGACGGGATCTATGAGAGTGACAAAATCATCGGTTTGAAACGCGATGGTGCAAGCGTTTCGCTCGAACCTGGCGGGCAGTTCGAATTATCCGGCGCGCCGCTGCGGCACATTCACCAGACCTGCAATGAAGTCGGTAGCCATTTGGGGGAAGTGCGGGAGGTCGCCGGCCCGCTCGGGATTGGATTTCTCGGCCTTGGCTTTTCCCCAATCTGGAGCCTCGAAGAGACGCCAATGATGCCAAAGGGCCGCTATGGCATCATGAAAAACTATATGCCGAAGGTTGGGCGGCTCGGTCATCAAATGATGTTCCGCTCCTGTACGGTTCAGGTGAACCTCGATTTCGCATCTGAGGCCGACATGGTGAAGAAGATGCGTGTTTCGTTGGCCCTGCAGCCCGTCGGCACGGCGCTTTTTGCCAATTCGCCCTTTGCGGAAGGGCGCACCAATGGGTTCCTGTCCTATCGTGGCCACGTCTGGAGTGACACAGATCCTGACCGGACTGGCATGTTGCCTTTCATGTTCGAGGACGGCGCTGGCTTTGAGCGCTATGTAGACTATGCGTTGGATGTGCCGATGTACTTTGCCCGGCGAAAAGGCGTTTATGTTGATTGTGCAGGGCACTCCTTTCGGGATTTCATCGACGGAAAACTTGCGCCATTGCCCGGTGAGCGTCCCACCCTTGCGGATTGGGAAGATCATTTGTCGACGATTTTTCCCGAAGTGCGCCTGAAACGGTTCCTCGAAATGCGCGGATCCGACAGCGGCCCCTGGGATTC
>JBCBAO010000080.1:8012-9741 GCA_038532405.1 Pseudomonadota bacterium
TTTGTCGACGATCTTTCCCGAAGTGCGCCTGAAGCGGTTCCTCGAAATGCGCGGATCCGACAGCGGCCCCTGGGATTCACTTTGCGCCATGCCTGCCTTTTGGGTGGGTTTGTTATATGACGACCAAGCCCTCGACGAGGCCTGGGAGCTTGTGAAAGACTGGACGGCGGCTGAGCGCGAGGCCATGCGCCGATCCGCGCCGGCGCTCGGCTTAAAAGCCGCCGCGCCGTGTGGACGCTTGCTGCAGGATTTTGCCAAACATGTCATCGATATTGCCCATGGCGGCTTGAAGCGCCGTGCGAAACTCGGACAGGCCGGTGATGATGAAACAGGCTTTCTCCATGACCTGCGCGAAATTGCCGAAACCGGCAAAACACCAGCCGATCGCCTCCTGGATCTCTACTATGGACCCTGGGGTAGAAACTTGAAGAAAGTCTTCGAAGAACGGGCTTATTAGAGGACAGTCCTTCCAGTTGCTCTACAGTTGACGTCACATTCCTGCTTGAGTTGGGATGTTTCACGTGGTTTTTATTTTGGTATATTCCAAGTGAATTAAAGACGAAAACACAGGGAACTTAGAGGCATGTCGGCAACAACACTTCCAAGCGGCGACTCCAAAGGCACCTTTCTTGGCCATCCTTTAGGCCTCTATGTCCTTTTCTTCGCAGAGATGTGGGAACGCTTTTCCTATTACGGGATGCGGGCGCTACTTATTTTCTATCTGACCCAGCATTGGCTCTTCTCTGATGGTGAGTCCGGCGTCATTTATGGAGCCTATACTGCGCTTGTTTACATTACACCCGTTCTCGGCGGGTACCTGGCAGATAAATATCTCGGCCAGCGCAAAGCCGTACTGTTTGGTGCGATATTATTGACGTTTGGTCACTTCCTGATGGGGTTTGAGGGCGATGGCGGCCAGGATGCCGCAAGCCTGAATGCTTTCTGGCTGGCATTGGCCTTCATCATCGTCGGCTCAGGCTTTTTGAAAGCAAATATCTCGGTCATCGTCGGACAGCTTTACCCGCGAACAGACATTCGCCGGGATAGCGCTTACACGATCTTTTATATGGGAATTAACCTCGGCGCCGCAGCAGGTGCCTTGCTTTGCGGTTGGCTCGGACAGACCTATGGCTGGAGTTATGGGTTTGGCGCAGCCGGTTTCGGCATGTTGCTTGGATTGATTGTTTTTGCGCTCGGCAAGCCGCTCCTTGTTGGGCGTGGTGAGCCGACCAATCCAGCCCTTCTGGAAGAGCGCAAGTTCGGCATGCCTTTCGAATGGCTTCTTTATCTTTCAGGCTTTTTGGCCGTTGGCGTTGTTTGGTGGCTGGTTCAAAATCAGGATATTGTCGGCCTGTTTCTGGGGGTCGCCGGTCTGATACTCGTCTCCTACATTGCCTTCACAGCTGTCACGAAACTCCAACCCGATGAGCGTGACCGCATCTTTGCGGCGATGTTCCTCATATTCGGCTCGATCATGTTCTGGGCGTTGTTCGAACAGGCGGGGTCCTCTTTGAACCTCTATACGGATCGGTATGTTGACCGTGGCGGTGTGCCTGCTGCCACCTTCCAGTCCATCAATGCGATTTACATCGTTCTCCTGGCACCTATTTTTGCAATTATCTGGACCTTCCTGGGGCAGCGCGGCATGGAGCCATCGGCCCCTGTGAAGTTTGGCCTGGCGATGCTGCAGCTTGGCCTTGGATTCTTGGTCCTTAAATGGGGTGCTGAG
>JBCBAO010000081.1:0-9671 GCA_038532405.1 Pseudomonadota bacterium
GCCAACGGCGACGTAAAGCTCCGGGGCTACGATCTTGCCGGTTTGGCCAACCTGGTAATCATTGGGCGCATAGCCGGCATCGACCGCCGCGCGGGATGCACCAACGGCTGCGCCAAGCTTGTCTGCAAGCGGCTCAATATATTTTTGAAAGTCTTCTTCAGAGCCGAGGGCGCGGCCACCGGAAACGATCGTTTTCGCAGCGGTGAGTTCCGGCCGGTCCGATTTGGTCATCTCTTCCGATACGAATGCGGATTTTAGCCCGTCAACATCCGCAGTCAGGATTTCCACGGAAGCTGACCCGCCAGTTGCTGCAGCATCGAAGGCCGTTCCACGCACCGTCACAACTTTCTTCGGATCGGACGACGTGACCGTCATGATTGCATTGCCGGCATAGATCGGGCGCAGAAAAGTATCCTGTCCCTCAAGCCCAACAATCTCGGAGATTTGCATGACATCGAGTTTGGCGGCGATGCGCGGCGTCACGTTCTTACCCATGGTTGTGGCTGGCGCGAACAGGGCGTCGTATCCGTCCATCAGGGGCAGGATCAAAGCTTCCATCGCCTCGGCGAGTTGCTTCTTGAGAGGCGTGGCATCCGCGTGGAGCACTTTGCGCACCCCGGCTATGCCGGCGGCTTCAGCAGCCACATCGCCGGCCCCCTCGCCTGCGACCAGAATATCAACATCGCCGCCGAATTGAGCAGCAGCTGTCACGGTCTTATGGGTCGCATCATTCAGTGCGACATTGTTGTGATCGGCAATAACGAGGACAGCCATTAAATCGCTCCAGCAGTTTTAAGTTTCGATACGAGGGTCGGGACGTCTTCCACTTTTTCGCCCGCTTCACGGACGGGCGGTTCAGTCACCTTTACGACGCTAAGGCGCGGCGCAATGTCGACCTCGAAATCGCCTGGTGTTTTCTCATCGATCGGCTTTTTCTTCGCCTTCATAATATTCGGCAGTGATGCGTAGCGCGGCTCATTCAGCCGCAAGTCCGTCGTGACAACAGCAGGGCCTTGAAGCGCCACCGTTTGCAGGCCGCCATCCACTTCACGCGTGACATGTATTTCGCCGCCGTCGGCCTTAAGTTCGGATGCAAACGTGCCCTGTGGCCAGCCCAATAAGGCTGCCAGCATTTGGCCTGTTTGGTTGGAATCGTCATCAATGGCCTGTTTACCGAGAATGACAAGATCAGGGGTCTCTTCGGACACGATCTTCTGGAGAATTTTCGCAACGCCCAGGGGTTCGACCATCTCGTCGGTTTCCACAAGTATGCCGCGGTCCGCCCCCATGGCGAGGGCTGTGCGCAGGGTTTCGGTGCACTGCTTGGGCCCAATAGATACGGCGACAATTTCAGTGACTGTGCCGGCTTCCTTCATGCGAACAGCTTCTTCGACGGAAATTTCGTCGAACGGATTCATGGACATTTTTACGTTTGCCAGGTCCACGCCCGACTGGTCGGACTTTACGCGGGCCTTCACATTATAATCGATCACCCTCTTAACGGGGACGAGCACCTTCATTTACCAGCTCCGGATCTGTGCGCATTTCAACGCGAAAAAATTGGACCAACCGCAGATTTTACTGCGTCTCATTCCTGTTGCTAAGCCCGGAGACTTAGGCGGTCAAGCTTTACGTTGACGTTCGCGTCAATTTGAAGCGCGAAAGAGCTCCAGGCGCGGCTCGAAATCGGCCAAAATCGATAATTCTCGGTGGTAATTCGCTAGCTGTCCAGCGGCCCTATCGGTTTGCGCCGGGGACCCATTTGATATCCGCCGCGCCATTATTATTGGCCACGCGGCCGGCCACAAAAAGCCAATCGGACAGGCGGTTTACAAATGCAAGCGCCGCGGCCGAGACCTCCTCACCCTCTAAAGATGCCAAATGGGCGATATTGCGCTCTGCCCGGCGGCATAGGGTCCTTGCGACATGGCAAGCCGCGGCCAAAGGGGAACCGCCTGGCAGGATAAAGCTATCCAGGGGCTGCAGCTGGGCGATCATCCCATCGATCTCCGTTTCGAGACGATCCGTCTGTGCTGGCAGAAGGCGTAAAGGCTCCCATCCGAGATCCTTATTGCTTTCTGGCGTCGCAAGGTCGGCACCCAGATCAAAAAGATCATTTTGTACCCTGCGGATCGCGGCCAGCATATCGCCCTCCGCTTCCAGCGCAGCCATGCCAAGGGCCGCATTCACTTCATCTACGGATCCGTAAGCCTGGACGCGCGGATGCCACTTGTCGATTGGCTCACCGGTGGAGAGGCGCGTGCGCCCCTCATCTCCGGACTTGGTGTAAATCTTGTCCAGCTTCACCATGATTAGCTCCCCAAATTTATGGCACCTGCGGCGACACCCATTGCCACAAGGATAAGGACGGCGATGGCCTGCACACCGATACGCCAACGCATCAACTGATTGGAGCGCGACGCTTGTCGGTCGTCTGTGCGGACAAGATTAATGATCCCAAGAGCCAGAACAATGAAAAGTGCGGCTGCGGCGATGTAGAGAAGGATTGTGAGGACACCGGACATTAACACCTCCTATTTGGCCCATAAGGTGGGCTATGTATGCGCTTTTGGGGGCAGTCTGTCATGTGTTGCTGTGTCACACAGGCCGGATGTGCCGGCTTGGCGATTCACCCGGCACCATGTGGCCTTTGCGCACCAGTTTTGCATTTTTGTGACGGCATTGGCCCGGAAGCAGCAAGATTTATTTGCCGCGGGCGTCCTAAAAGTTAATCACTTCGCAACCATCGGGAGAAGGGAAATACTTAATATGTCCAACCGTCGCCACTGGCTTGCCGTATCTGCCTGCTTGTCCGCCTTTGCCATTGTATCAGTCCCCCTATCAGCAACAGCCCAAGATCAGGAGGAGGCCTCCTCGCTCGCCTTCGACCCGGTTGTCGTCACCGCGACAAAACGGGCTGAAGACGTCCAGGATGTCCCTGTTTCCGTTACGGCGGTTTCGGCTGAAGACCTCGACCTGTTTGGCGGCGCAGGCGACGATATCCAGTTTCTATCCGGCAGGGTCCCAAGCGTCATCATTGAAAGCTCGTTTGGCCGTATCTTTCCACGGGCCTATATCCGCGGGCTCGGCAATACGGATTTTGATTTCAACGCGTCGCAACCTGTTTCTTTCGTTTATGATGAAGTGGTCTTTGAAAACCCGGTTCTGAAAGGGTTTCCTGTTTTTGACGTCGAACAGGTCGAAGTTTTGCGCGGTCCGCAAGGCACCCTGTTTGGACGCAATACCCCAGCAGGCATCATCAAGTTCGACAGTGTAAAACCTGGCGACGAGTTTGATGCCTATGGCCGCGTCGCCTATGGGCGCTTCAATACGGTGCAGGTAGAAGGTGCCGTCGGCGGGCCGGTAACCGATTGGCTTTCGCTGCGGGCTTCCGGTCAGTACCAGCGACGCGACGATTTCATCGAAAACCAAGTCCTTGGTGACGAAGGCGATGCCGGCGGGTTCGACGACTTTGCTTATCGGGTCCAGGCTTTGATTGAGCCGAGTGACAGATTCAGCTGGCTGTTGAACGCCCATGGCCGCGTTTTGGATGGCGGGCAGGTTAGCTTTCAGGCCAATGCCCTTGAAGTCGGCGACGGCGGCCCTGTCGACGGATTTGACCGTACCGTCACCTTCGCCGACGCCGGGGCCGATAGCACACTCGATACCGATACGTTTGGGGTGACGTCGAAAGCGGAGTACGACTTCGGCGGGGCGGTTCTAACCTATGTTTTCGGCTATGAGCGGGTCGAGACCTTCTCCCGCGGCGATGTTGACGGTGGTTTCGGAGCCCTTTTCCTCGGTGTTGAGAACACAGGCCCCCTCGCCCTGACAGAAGGCGGCGGCCTGTTCACATCGCCAGCTTTTCCGGATGGTTTTGGGCCGCTCTTCCCAGCCGAAACGGCCGACTCCATTGATGATCTTGACCAGTTTACCCATGAAATCCGGGTCTCCAACGGCTCTGATGACGTGTTCGACTGGACCGTGGGTCTCTATTTCTTCAATGAAGACCTCGAAATTGGATCTTTCAACTTTGATACACTTGCCGGCGGTGCCCCGGCAGGAGAAGCTTTCCAGACTCAAGATACTGAGTCCGTAGCCTTCTTCGCGTCGGGAAGTTACGAGGTGACAGATCAGCTGACCATTGCAGGCGGCGTGCGCTGGTCCGACGATCAACGAGACTTTACCGCCGTCCGCCCGATTTCTCCATTCGGCGCACCACCGCTACCGCTTCAAGCAATCCAGGTGGGTGATGATGACCTAAGTTGGGACATCAGCGCGACCTATGAAGTGAGCGAGGATATTAATTTATATGCCCGCATCGCCCGTGGTTTCAGGGCCCCCAGCATCCAGGGACGTGTTCTGTTTGGCGATGCGATTACCACAGCAGACTCAGAGACCCTCACCTCCTATGAGGCTGGCCTCAAATCGACATTGCTGGACGGACGCATCATCTACAATCTGACGGGATACTTCTTCCAGATCGAAGACCAGCAGCTGACGGCAATCGGCGGCGCTGGCAACTTCAACCAGTTGCTAAATGCCGACCAGGGCGAAGGCTATGGCATCGAGGCAGAACTCGATGTTGTCCTCGCCGAGGGGCTGACGCTGACCACGGGCTTCTCCTGGAACGAGACGGAAATCCAGGATGAAGACCTGACCGCCGGCATCTGCGGCGCACCTTGCACCGTGCTCGACCCGACAATCGTCGCAGAAGATGGAACCACACTGGCACTTATTGATGGCAACCCATTCCCGAATGCACCAGAGTTCATCGCCAATGCCGTGCTCTCCTACGAACGCCCATTGTTTGGTGGAGACTTTTTCGCCAACACGGATTGGGCATTTCGGTCCGATGCCAATATTTTCCTTTACGAGTCGGTCGAGTTTGAGAGCCAGGCCTTCGCAGAGGGGGGTGTCCGAGCCGGATACCGCCAAGGCAATTGGGAAGCCTCGGCCTTCGGCCGCAACATTACGGGCGTCCAGGGCGTCGTTAGCGCAATCGACTTCAATAACTTCTCGGGCATTTTCAATCAGCCACGCACATGGGGCATTGAACTGACCTTCACCTACTAATCCAAGCGACCCAGGCGGCCACCCCCTGCCGCCTGAGTGCATATCCTGAATGTTCTGCCAGATAGGGGCACCAGCCGCGTGTCAGCTTCTCCAGCGCAGGACTCTTGGGGTAATGGGATTAGCGAAGGCGCGGGCCTCCTGGCGGCTTCTTGCCCATTCGCGTTTCAGCTGCTGATACCATTTGGCCTGGACGTCGATATCGTCGATCCAGAGCATCCTCTTTTGGTAGGCAAGCCCCTGATTTTGCAGGTCGATCATGTCGCCATCCTGATCGAGAAACTTTCGACCAGCAGGCTTTAATATGGGAATAGCGAGATTGAGGAGCGGCGCTCCGGTCCACCATGTTAACTGAGTGATCGTCGTCTCCTTCGGACCGGCAGGCGTTAAGCAGGTCAGCGTCAATAGACGCGCCCTATCATTCTCAACGATCTCCCATCGATAACCGGGAAGCTGAAACAGAATCTCAGTTGTCACGTTACCGCCAAAAACAATGCGGTAAGGAAGTGAGTTGGAAGATGGCTGATGCTTGGCGATCGCCCACCCGCGGTCGCGCGGCTCGAATGCTTTTTCCTTTAACTTCAATCCCGACGAAGGCGGACGCCACCACCATTGGGAGTGCACGAAAGCAACATGGGCCGGGTCCATCAGTCCAACAATTGCATCGTCCATATGGGCGTTGAATGTTCGCGACAGAACGAATTTGGGGCGCGCAGGCAAATCACCGAATGTTGGCGCGGGCAGGCTCGGCACACCGGAAAAGCGTGGATCATGCGACACGTATATGAACAGCGCGCCATTGGCTTCATGGACCGGATAGCGCCGCACGCGCACTTTCGAGACGTCATAACCTTGCCCATCGACCAGTGATGGCATCAATCGGCAAACGCCATCGGTGCCAAAACGCCAACCATGGTAGGGACATTGGACCGTGATATCGCCATCGGTCTCGATTTGGCGTCCCTGCGACAGCGGTACGAGGCGATGGGGACAGATATCCCGGAGCGCAAATGCCTCGCCTTGTGCCGTTCGTCCCAATAGAACAGGCTCACCGAGGATGATCCGGCGAATTTGCCGGCCGGCCCGCACCTCGGCGGATGGCGCAGCGAGATACCAGCTATCGGTCAGAAAGCCGTCGTCGGTAATACCGGCATCCGGGGCGGAAGACATATCTGAATCGGCCATGATGCCTAATCTATGCTGGAAGTCCTACTTTTGGAAAAGGGTCAGCAACAAAACAAACCCCCCGATCTCGAGAACGGGGGGTCGATCCATTTTCATGGAGAGGCCCTTGCGGGACCTGGAAAAAGGCTAGACGAAGCCCTTAAACTTATCCTTGAAGCGTGACACGCGGCCGCCACGGTCTAACAAGGTCTGATTACCGCCTGTCCAAGCCGGATGGGTTGTTGGATCGATATCCAAAACCAGGCGATCCCCCTCTTTGCCATAGGTCGAGCGGGTCTGGTACTCTGTCCCATCCGTCATTACGACGGTAATAAAATGATAATCTGGGTGCCCTTCGGATTTCATGGCGCTTGCCTTTTGCCGTGGTGTGCGCATATGCGCGTGTGATTTACGAGAACAGGCGATGTAACCGAATGCTATACGCTTAGCAAGGCCAGCAAACATGACCGATACAACCAACTCGATCATCGACGATCGCCGCACAGCGGAACCGGCTGGCGGTGAAGCAGCGGACAGGCCGAAAGGCAAGTCCCTAAAGTCACTGACAATGCTATGGCCCTATGCACGGCGTCATCCGTTTACGGTCTGTATGGCCTTGCTGTTTCTCATCACTGGTACGGTCGTGACGCTGATCATTCCGCTTTTGCTGGGCGATGCTGTGGATGTGGGCCTTGGCAGTGGTTTGGAAAGCCAGGATGTCATTGCTGCGATCGATGGAAACTTTCTACTCGTTTTCTTTTCCGTCGTCGCACTTGGGGTGATCGGAGCCGTCCGGTTCTATTTTATCTCTCGGTTCGGCGAGCGTGTTGCAGCCGACCTTCGGACAGATCTGTATCGCCATATGCTCAGTCTGTCGCCGCAATTCCACGCCACGATCCGTTCCGGCGAGGCCGTCTCCCGACTGACGGCTGATATCACGCTTCTGGAGACCTTCCTCGGATCCTCGACATCCCTTGGCATCCGGACCCTGCTAAACACCATCGGAGCGCTGACAATGATGCTTGTGGTGAGCTGGCAGCTTGGCGGAACCCTACTGATTATGCTGCCGGTTACGATTATACCCGTACTTTTTATTGGCCGTATCATCCGAAATATGTCGAACGCTGCCCAGACCCGCCTCTCAGAGGCCGGAGGCGAGGCCGCAGAAGCCCTCGATGCCGTCGAGCTTGTCCAAGCCTATGGACGGGAAGACAGCCGTCTACATGCCTTTCAAAACGCCGTTGAAGCCACATTCACAGCGGCCATGCGCCGGAATGGCGCGCGCGCGGGAATGATGGTTCTCGTTTCTATTCTTTTCATGGGCGGGATTGTCGCTGTGCTCTGGCTCGGTGCGCGCTGGGTGACGACGGGCGCGATGACCGGGGGAGAGCTAGCATCACTTATCCTTTATGCTTTGTATGCGGGCTCCGGCTTCAATATGTTGGCCGAGGTCTATGGCGAGGTCATGCGCGCCGCAGGGGCGGCGGACAGAGCCGCGGAAGTGTTTGCCGCAAGGCCTGAGATACGGGCACCTGAGACGCCCATAATGCTCCCAAAGCGGATCGACGGTGCGTTGGAATTCCAGAACGTTCATTTCACCTACCGCGAGGGCGATACGGCGGCGTTGAATGGCTTTAATCTCTCGGTCAAACCTGGCGAATTTGTTGCCCTTGTCGGCCCCTCCGGGGCTGGCAAATCAACCGTATTCCGCCTGGCGCTTCGCTTGTTCGATCCGCAATCGGGAACGATTAGGCTGGATGGGTTTGCAGCAGGCACAGCCGATCCGAAGATTTGGCGAACCTATTTCTCCTATGCACCCCAGGAATCGACCCTGTTTACGGGCTCGGCGCGGGACAATATCGCATTCGGGGAGGAAGACGCATCGGATATGGCCCTCAAATCGGCGGCGTCGCGAGCGGAGGCTTGGGCCTTTTTGGAGGAAAAAGGCGGACTTGGCGCGGATCTCGGCACCAAAGGCAGGGCATTGTCTGGCGGTCAGCGACAGAGGGTCGCCCTTGCAAGGGCCCTCGTGCGCGACGCTCCTGTTCTGCTTCTGGATGAAGCAACGAGTGCGCTGGATTCAGAGAGCGAGGCCCTGGTACAGAAGGCCCTGGAGGCAGCCGCCAAAGGCCGAACAACACTTGTTATTGCGCATCGGCTCTCCACGGTTCGCAAAGCCGACCGCATCATCGTCATGGATCAGGGACAGGTGGTGGAACAGGGATCCCATAGCGAGCTTGTTGCAGCAAATGGGCTTTATTCACGACTGGCGAAGATACAATTCGCCGCAGATTGACACATCGAACTGACAACAGGAACGCACAAAACCCCAGGCAAATCTGAAAGACCTCTTATGGCCCAAAGCCTATAGTGTTTTCATGGAGTTAAGACATCATGTTGAACACCATACACTTTTGGGACCAAGCGTTTTCGTGTGCGCGGCCAACACCACCAATGATCCCCAGTCATTGCCCCTGGCCATCCCAAAAGTGTCCTTCGGACCGTTGCTCTGGCCAGCCCTCCCTACGTCCTGAGCCGCAGCGACGGTCCGACCCTTTTTTAACGAGAATCAACGGTGTATAGCGGGATTGCAGCTGCACTCTTACTGTTAACTGGGCCAGGATTGATCGACAAGGTCGGTGATTCTGAAGCCGCAGAACCGCGGCCGCGCGGCGGCCAAACATCTCCATCGGGGGGCGAGACAACGCACGTATCACCCCATACGCCTGCGGATTGTTTTACGGCGTATCAGTTTATTGAACGAAATGAGCGTGAGATGCGGTACGAAGCCCATTTCTGCCAAGAGGCGGGCAGTGATGAGTTCGTCCTGCAATGGACCCGGATGGTCAGGACATCAGATTTAACCAAAGGAAGTGCATCCGCAGCGGTATCAGGCACAGTGACGGCGGGCGGCCCCAACAATTAGAGCCTAAGCAGCATGCAAGCTGCCCACATCGAGGGCATGCATCAAATCTCGTGTGATATCTTGCACGGTTTCCAAGCCCACGGAGAGGCGAATGAGGCCCTCATTTATACCGTGAGCCACTCGCTCTTCCCGCGAATATGTTGAGTGCGTCATGCTTGCCGGATGCTGAATAAGGGTCTCAGCATCGCCAAGGGAAACCGCTCTGCGGATCAGACTCAACCGGTTCATCATGGCCAGACCGGCCGCGTACCCCCCTTCCAGCTCAAAAGCGACGATGCCGCCAAAACTCGACATCTGGCGTTTTGCCAGGGCGTGCTGGGGGAAGGTCTCCAATCCTGGATAATGCACCTTTGAAACGCCTGGATGCTTGTCGAGCATGCGGGCGATCACCATGGCATTCTGGGCATGGCGCTCCACCCGTAGACTCAGTGTTTTCAAGCCGCGCAATACCAACATTGCATTAAAAGGGGCAAGGACGGCACCGGTCATGTCCTTGACGCCGATCATG
>JBCBAO010000082.1:0-9640 GCA_038532405.1 Pseudomonadota bacterium
TGAAATCCGACGCGATTGCATCGGGCTATTTCGATTCCCCCTCCCACCGGGCCTGGGCAGAAGCGGCAGAGGCGCGCACGGGTGGGCGCATATCATCCGAGTGGTGGCAAGATTTTGACCCGTTTGGCGGAACCAATGGCAACGGACCAAACCTCCTGGCCGGAGGCCTATACCCGCACCCATTGTCCAGAATTGGCATGGCGCATGATACCGATTGGTCGCTTGGGCGGCATTTCAACGCCGGCCCATTAGACGGGCTTTATGGCGCTGGTTTTGACAGCAAAACCCGGGGAAAATACGGTCTTGATCCTTTCAGTCCGCTCCCACCAGGTGAGCCGAACTACACCCTCGGACACCCCGATTGGGATGTGAATTATCGCCATCAATAGAGTTTGACCCCTAGCTCTGACTGTGTTTATCGCGGCTCAAAATGAGCTGGATCAACCAATTCGGTGCCCGTTTTTCAAACTGGGGATGCCGCTCCAGGATCCTTGAAATAAGATTGCGACCCCAAATCGTATTACGCCCAAGAAGAATGGCACCAATGACGCCAATGGGCAGGCCAATGGGCAGGAACGGGGTCAGGAACCCAATTGGCACCGCCAGGAGAAGGCAAAGAAGCCCAAGCAGGGCGAAGGCCTGGCGCACAATCGTACGCATCCCACTGCCCACAGCCGCAAGCGGCCCCTGCGACGGTGGCGGCACGGGGCCTACACGCTGATTTTGCTCGAAATCCATCATCCTCTCATCTATGCGTGTTCTGTTCTATCGATCCAGCGGATCTACGCTTATGTGATCAGATAAGCCTCTATTGTGACGAGACTAGGCCCTCGGCCCTGCCCCGTCTTTTATTTTCAAGGATATTCTATTCCGCAGCGATGGCCTCAGGCGCAGGGGGTGACCATTTCAGCACCGGCTTGCGGGCCGCAAGGGTCTCGTCGAGGCGCTTTAAAGGTGCGAATTGCGGAGCCGCTTTTAACGTTGGATCCGCCGCCCGTGCCCGTGCCGCAACCCGGTCCAGAGCATCACAGAACCGGTCGAGCTCCGCTTTTGATTCGGTCTCCGTCGGCTCGATCAGCATTGCGCCATGGACGACCAAGGGGAAATACATGGTCATAGGGTGATAACCCTCATCGATCAAAGCCTTGGCGATATCGATCGTCTCGATCCCCTCCCCCGTAAAGGCGTCGGAAAACAAAGCCTCATGCATGCAATAGCCATCAAAAGCCGGCGTCATCGCCCCGGCGAGCCGTGACTGGACATAATTTGCGTTCAGCACGGCGTCTTCAGCAACCTGTTTGAGCCCATCGGCCCCGTGGCTGAGCATATAAGTCAAAGCGCGCACGAACATGCCCATCTGCCCGTGGAAGGCGCACATCCGGCCGAAGCTACTGCTTGCCTCACCGGTCATATCCTCAACCAGGCGAAAACCCGCCTCATCGGACACAACATATGGAACCGGTGCATGGGGGGCCAGCGCATCGGAAAGCACCGTGGGGCCGCTGCCCGGTCCGCCGCCACCATGGGGCGTGGAAAAGGTCTTGTGGAGATTGATGTGCATAGCATCAACACCAAGGTCACCGGGGCGGACACGCCCGACAATCGCGTTGAAATTCGCCCCATCACAGTAAAAATAGCCGCCAGCCCCGTGGATGAGGTCAGCAATTTCGCGAATATCCGTCTCAAACAGACCGCATGTGTTGGGATTGGTCAGCATGATGCCCGCAATATCGGACGGGTCAGCGAGCTTCGCGCGGAAGTCTTCCATATCCACGCGCCCGCGCCCATCGGCCTTGATCTCATCAACCCGGAAACCGCACTGGATGGCAGTCGCCGGATTTGTCCCATGGGCGGACGCCGGAACAAGCACCCGCTTACGGGTCTCCCCCTCCCCGCGCACGATCAACGCTTCCCGAATGGCAAGCATACCGCAAAGCTCCCCGTGGGCACCGGCCTTCGGGCTCATGGCGACGCCGGGCAGGCCGGTCAGGGTCTTCAGCCAGGTCGCAAGCTGATCAATCAGCTCAAGCGCCCCCTGCACGGTTGCCTGGGGTTGCATCGGGTGAATATCGGCAAACCCCGGCATCCGGGCCGCCTTTTCGTTCAAGCGCGGATTGTGCTTCATCGTGCACGAGCCAAGCGGAAAGAGGCCAAGATCGATGGCATAGTTTCGCTGGGACAAGCGCACATAGTGGCGCATGGCTTCCGGCTCTGACAGGCCTGGCAAACCGGTCGACTGTTTGCGCGTCACGCCGCCAAGGCGAGATGGACGCCCCTTCAGCTCTGGCAGGTCAACGCCCGTGGTGTCCGGTGTTCCGATCTCAAAGATCAGGTCCTCCTTTTGCAGCAGGCCGCGTGAGCCGGACAAGGCGGTCGTGTTTGTATTGTCGGAAACAAGGGTCGGGGCCGTTGGGCGGCCGGTCGTGTTCATGGTCATCACACCACCTCCTTCAGCGCATCTGCATATGCGGCAATATCAGCTTCGGTTGTGCATTCCGTGGCTGCACAGATGATCACATCATCAAATCCTTCATCAGGAAGGAGGCGCGACGCACGCACCCCGCCGAGGACACCGCGCTGCTCCAGCATCGCAAGCACGGCTTCGGCCTTAATGGGCGTGCGGAAGGCGAACTCATTGAAGAAACGGGGGGTGAGCAACTCAACGCCATCAACACTTTCCAGCGCATCGGCCAAATCACACGCCGCCTCATGGTTCAGCGCGGCAAGCCCGGTAAAACCCTTATCGCCGAGCAGGGTCATGTGCGCGGTAAAGGCGAGCGCGCAGAGCCCTGCATTGGTGCAGATATTGGATGTCGCCTTATCCCGGCGGATATGCTGTTCACGGGTCGACAGCGTCAGCACAAATCCGCGCTTGCCATCGGCGTCCACCGTCTGGCCACAAAGCCGGCCAGGCATTTGGCGGACAAGTTTTTGGGTACAGGCAAATAAGCCGACATAGGGTCCACCAAATGTCAGCGGATTGCCGATGGACTGGCCTTCGCCGACGGCAATGTCCGCGCCCATCTCTCCAGGCGGGGTTACAAGGCCAAGGCTTACCGCTTCGGTGAACACCGAAACGAAAAGGGCTTTCTGGGCATGGGCAGCGTCGGCAACGGGCGACATATCCGTCACCGTGCCAAAAATGTTCGGGGACTGCCCAATCACGCATGCGGTCTCGCCATCCACATTCTCGGCGAGGGCAAGCTCGCCATCAATGGCAGGCGTCAGCTGCACTACTTCAATCCCCTGCGCCTCGCACAGCGTGCGCGTCGCGGCAGCATAATGGGGGTGGAGGCCGCCGGACAGGACGACCTTTTTGCGCCGCGTTGCCCGGCACGCCATCACGGCCGCTTCGGCGCAGGCCGTCGAGCCATCATACATGCTGGCATTGGCGACTTCCATTGCGGTGAGGGCAGCGACCTGGCTCTGGAACTCGAACAGGGTCTGCAATGTGCCTTGTGCGATTTCTGGCTGGTAGGGCGTGTAGGTCGTCAGGAATTCAGAGCGCTGGATAATATGGTCCACCGTGGCCGGCACATGGTGCTTGTAGGCACCGCAACCGACAAAGAAAGGGCCGTCACTCGCCGTCCGGTTCTTCGCCGCAAGGCGGGCCATATGCCGCTCGACGGCCAGCTCTCCCTGATGCAATGGAAGGTCATGGATTGGGCCGTCCAGGCGCGCGCTTTCCGGGACATCGATGTAGAAGTCATCAACGGAGCTTGCACCGATCCGGGCGAGCATCGCCTTGCGATCTTCGGGGGTAAGCGGGAGGTATCTCATACTCTGTTTCCCTCATTCAGCATTTCATTGGCAATAAAGTGTGCGCAGGTGTCCGATGACCGGCGCAAGTCTCGTTCGACACCGGATTTGTCGGCGTCGGATTTGTTTTGGCTGAGCTTGCGCACATAGGTAATTTCATCGAGTGACAATCGGAGGCCCACGATCCCGCCCGATAAACGGTCAATATAATCGGCAGGGGCATCGGAGACGGACCAAGGCTGTTCGCGCACCGTCTCCATTCGATCGGTGAGCGCGTCGATATAGGGGCGCACTTTTTCAGGATCGGCTTCTATCGACAGGGTGCCGCGAACCTCAACGGCGAGGTAATTCCAAGTTGGAACAACCCTCCCGTGATCCTTCTTGGAGGCATAGGCGGATGCAGACACATAGGCGTCGCCACCATGAAAAATCGCTATCGCCTTGACGGGCACCACCCCCGCAATCTGCCAGAACGGATTATGCCGCGAGACATGTCCGATAAGCTCGGATGCCTTCTCGCCCAGCACCAATGGTGCGAGCGCAGACAAAGGTCCGTTCGGCCCGTTCACAGCCAGTGTCGCGAACGGGTGAGCCTCAATGAAGCTCAACGCATCCTCGCGATCTGCATGGAAGGCGGTTGACGGGTGCATGCCGGTTTACAACCCCTCGCAAAATGTCTTGTAGGCCGCGTCGTCCATCAGGCTGTCCAGCTCGCTGGCATCGGCAATTTTGAGCTTGGCAAACCAGCCGGCGCCTTCCGGGTCCTCATTCACGGTTTCCGGGGCATCGGCGAGCGCGCCATTACCTTCCGTTACCTCTCCGCCCACGGGTGCATAGACATCTGAGGCAGCCTTCACACTCTCGACCACCGCCATATCATCCCCCTTGCCGAAAGCTGCGCCCACCTCGGGAACTTCAACAAAGACAACATCGCCCAATTGTTCGGCGGCGTATTTGGTGATGCCGACCGTGGCCACGTCACCTTCAACCTTTATCCATTCATGGTCTTCCGTGAATTTCAGTGTCATTTCACCAGCCCCTAGCGTTTGTAATTCGGTTGCATAAATGGCAGCTCACACACCTCGCCGGGGTGTGCTTTGCCTCTTATGATTAAATCGATTTTTGTTCCGGGAGCTGCATGCTCCGATGCGACATACCCCATTGCCACCGGGCACTCGACGGTCGGACCAAATCCGCCTGACGTCACCTCGCCAATAACCTTGCCGCCAGCCTCGATCGCCGTGCCCTCGCGGGCTGGCGCGCGACCAAGGGGTTGAATGCCAACTCGGATCTGGTCGGCACCATTAGCAATCTGGTGAAGAATTTTTTCAGCGCCTGGAAAATCTGCGCGCGCCCGGCGGGATTTCTGGATAACCCATGACAGGTCTGCCTCGACCGGCGTACGGGATGCGTCCATGTCGTGGCCGTAAAGGCAAAGGCCAGCCTCCAGTCGCAAACTGTCCCGCGCGCCAAGGCCAATGGGTTTAACGCGCGGGTCGCCCAATAGGTCGCTTACCAGCTTGAGGCCCGTTTCGGTGTTTGGAAGGAGAACTTCAAACCCATCTTCGCCCGTATAGCCGCATCGGGACAGCATGTATTTTTCGCTATCCTTTTGAATGTAGGCGCACTGCATAAAGCGAAGATCCGCAGCTTCCGGGAAATGCGGCATCAGGACAGTCTCGGCATCTGGGCCTTGCAGGGCGATCAGGATACGATCATCGGCGCGCTGCAACATGGCACCATCCCCAAGCCGGGCTTCCATGAGCGCCCAGTCCTCATGCTTCACCGCGCCGTTGACGACGATGTAGAGCATGCCTTCCAAAGCCGGGGCGGGCATGCGCGTAATAATGAGATCGTCGAGAATGCCGCCCTCATCGTTCAGAAGCACGGTCAGCCGTCCCTGACCTGGTTTCAAACTGGCGATATTGCTTGGCACGAGGCGCTCAATGAGTTCGGCGATTCGTTCATGGCTGCCCGGCTCGCCGAGCCCTTCCCTCAAGAACAAAAATGAGGGCCCCATATGAGTGACGTCAAAGAGCCCGGCATGGCTCCTTGTCCACAAATGCTCTGCCTTTACACCCTCAAACTGGACCGGCATTTCATACCCGGCAAATGGCACCATCCTGGCACCATGGCCGATATGGATATCGTAAAGCGGCGTCCGCTTCAGGGTTTCAGTTGCTGTCGCCATGACTGACAGACTCCGAGGTGGCCCAGCCTGTTTCCAGACTGGAAGGCCGCCCCCGCTGTCTTGGTGCCTGAGAGATTCCGTGACTTTTCAAGGCCACTTGCTCCTTCGGCGAAGAGCTCAAGGCTCCTCTTTCCAGCGTGTTGCCTGAACCCCCGGTCCGTTTGCCTGAGCGTTTCCGGGGCGGTTGCGCCTTCGGCGGCGGATTTATGTGTCCGCACTCTCCCGGGGGGCAGGAGTTACTCTGTCTACCGAACTAGTTTGGATTCTATTCGGCGGCAAGGTGCCAACTGGGGATTGGACTCACATCCGATCCGGTGCCTCGATTCCGAGCAGATCCAGCCCAATATATAACTGATGCGCAACAGCTTCGCAAAGGCCAAGCCGGCTGGCACGTGTTTCGTCGTCCGGCTCAGACGCGATTGGATGGGCTCCATAGAATGCGGCGAAGGCCTGGGCGAGGCCGTAAACATGCTCACACATCAGGTGGGGCATACGCTTGTCCCGGGCTTGTAGAAGCGCATTTGCAAAGCCATCCAGGGCCAACACAACGGCCCTTTCTTTGTCGCTGTCTATACGTATCACGCCGGCGACATTCCCTTCGGCCGCAGCTTTTCGGAGCAATGATTTGATGCGAACGGCCTGATACAACAAATAGGGCCCTGTTTTTCCTTCAAAACTCATAAATGTATCGAGGTTAAACACGTAATTTGTCGTGCGCGTATTTTGCAGATCAGCAAACCGGAGCGCCGCGCGTGCGACCAGTTCTGCAATGCGTGCACGCTCGTCCTGCCCAATATCGTCGGCAAGGCGCCCACCTTCCTCGATTTTGCGTGTCGCTGCTTCGAGCGCCATGTCGGTCAGGTCCCCGAGGCGCAATGTACCGCCTTCGCGCGTTTTAAAGGGCTTGCCATCTGGTCCATTGACGGTGCCGAATCCGATATGTTCGAGCTTTTCCTCGGCCATATATCCAACAATCTCGGACGCCCTGAACACCTGCTCAAAGTGTAGGGCCTGGCGTTGATCAACCACATAGACCATCCGGTCCGGACCATAGGTACGCACGCGGTCGAGAATCGTTGCCAGATCGGAGGTGTGGTACATGCTCGCGCCGCGGGAATTCACAAGCATCAAGGGTGGGAATGTTTTGGTGTCCCCTTCCCGCTCAACCGGAATGATCCAGGCACCCGCATCCTCGATTGCAAGCCCCCGTGCCTTGATATCGGCAACCATATCCGGAATCAGCGGCTCGGCATCCTTCTCTCCTTTCCAGAGATCGAAAGAAACACCCAGAAAACCATAGTCGATTTTCAGCTCGTCTATCGAAACAGCAACGAAATGATCGAGCAAAGCGCGGTAGCCCGGTCGCCCGGCTTGCAGTTCGGCAACGGCTTTTTGGCTGCGCATGTTCCGATCGGGATCTCCCTTCGCCTTGGCCGAGGCCTGCGGATATAGCCGCGAGAGGTCTTCGATACTCACCGGCGCTTCTGCGGGGAATGGACCGGTATTCTTGATGTCGAAGTAAGGCAGATCTGGCTGTTCGTCCTGGAGTTCTGTGATGAGGTGCCCCATCTGCAGCCCCCAGTCTCCCAAATGGACGTCGGAAATCACCGTATCACCCAGAAACCGAAACAAGCGCTGTAGCGTGTCGCCGATGACCGCGGTGCGCAAATGGCCGACATGCATGGGCTTGGCAACATTTGCACCACCAAAATCGAGGATCAGCTTGATCGGGTCCGGAGCCGGCTCCGCCCCGGCCATATCCTCAGCGCGGATATCCTCCACCCGCGCTGACAGTTTTGCATCGGCTATGCGCAGATTGATAAAGCCGGGCCCCGCTACTTCAATGGCGGAAATCATGGGCTCATCGGCAACGCGTGCCACAATCTCGCTTGCGATCTCCCTAGGATTGCGCTTTGCCGATTTGGCCGCTGCCATGGCTCCATTGCACTGGAAATCAGCCATTTCGGGTTTGTCGGACCGCCTAACACTTCCGAATGTCCGATCAAGGCCAATCGCCTCGAAGGCAGCCTGAAATACTGCGCTCAGTTCTGCGCTCAGATGGCCCATCAGGACCTCCATTATAACTTATTTTTCCGCGAGAGACGGCTAGCCTGCGCGCTCACCTGCGTCCAGACGAAACCTCTTACCGTCCCGATTAAACGCCAATTGCTCGTTGGTCAGATCAAATCCGACCAGTATCTCGAAGTTTGCGCCGGATATGGTTTCATCGATCCTTGGAATCTGAATTTTGCCGACTACGTCCCTGGCAGCATCTACCGGACCGTTCCGAAAGTCTGCACGTACGGAAAAGCTTTCCCGGCTCAAAACACGCGCATTGCGGCGCGTCACAGCGACGAAATAGCTGTATTCGTGGTATCGGCCCGCCCCTTTTGGACCTTGCCCAAAGGCGAAATCGACCTCGACCTCCGCGAGCAAGGGCTCATCGCCGACATAACGGCAGAAAAGCCGAACATCCACGATTTCGCCAGTATATGCGATATCGCTGTAAACTTCAGTGCCCTCTGGCCCATCGAACTTAATAATCCGCGCGGTATCATAAAGGGCACCAACCGTGGGACACGGGCCGGCATTCTGGCGTGTATCGAGCGCACCGCCGGACGTGCCGAGCCCGCAAGCGCCCAGACTAACACATGCGGCAAAGCATAATGATTTGGAAACACGCATGGAGAGATGTGTCCTTTTACAATAATTGGCTTTGGCCTTTGGCAGCCGAGGCCCCATCTGGTAGCCAAGGTTTACCGGGGCCGATTGACGTGCGCAACGGCACTTTCGCAGGAGATCCATGTTCCATGGCCGTTAAACGATCCAAGCTCGATATCCTTCTGGCAGCGCCGCGTGGGTTTTGCGCAGGCGTCGACCGGGCGATCCTGATCGTCGAGGACGCCCTTAAAAAATGGGGCGCACCGGTCTATGTGCGGCATGAAATCGTCCACAATGCCCATGTCGTGTCCCGTTTGCGCGAATTGGGCGCTGTTTTTGTTGAAGAACTCGACGAATGCCCGACGGACCGGCCGGTGATCTTCTCCGCCCACGGTGTACCAAAATCGGTGCCGGCGGAGGCCACAACACGCAATATGATCTATGTCGATGCGACCTGTCCGCTTGTCTCAAAAGTCCATATCGAAGCGCAAAGGCACCATGCTGCAAACCGCGAAATCGTCCTGATTGGCCATGCCGGCCACCCGGAGGTGATCGGCACCATGGGGCAGCTGCCGGACGGTGCCATGACACTGATCGAAACGCTTGAGGATGCCGAAGCCTATACCCCCGAAGATCCGACAAACGTTGCTTTCGTGACCCAAACTACCCTATCGGTTGATGATACGGCGGACATCGTCAATTGCCTCCAGAGGCGGTTTCCGAGCATCGCGGTGCCCCATAAAGAGGATATCTGCTACGCCACAACCAATCGTCAGGCAGCTGTAAAGGCCATGGGTGGGGCGGCGGATCTTGTGCTCGTGATCGGCGCGGAAACGTCTTCGAATTCAAAACGCTTGGTGGATGTTGCCTTGAGAGCCGGAGCAGCCGACTCCCATCTCATTGCCAGTGCAGAGAACATCGATTGGAAATGGTTTGATGGCGTTCGGACCCTTGGATTGACCGCGGGGGCGAGTGCACCTGAAGATCTGGTCGACGGCGTGTTGCAGGCTTGCAAGGCGCGCTTTGACA
>JBCBAO010000083.1:0-9574 GCA_038532405.1 Pseudomonadota bacterium
AGAAGCAGGAAGTTGGTCGTCACGGGCCTCGCAACTTGGTTCGCAATCGCCACGGTTCCAATCCTTCCCAGTCCCACAATAGATGTTGAGCAACACCAGCAGGGCGCGATGTTGCCAACCCATTTGGCAATGTGTGTCTACGCAGCGCGCCGGCCAGTGCGTGTTTTCGCGCTCACGCCCTGCGCCCTAGCTTGCGAGAAACGCGTGCTTCTGCTCCTCGACCTGGCCCTTCCGCGCTGCAGTCTTTCGCCAGATGTCGCCGATGATGCTCTCAAGGTCGAGCGACCCATCGGCCTGGATCATCATCGAGAGGATGCTCCGGCTCGAGAACGTCCAGAACGGACAACTCTCCAACAGATACGGGGTCCCGTCGCTGTCCACGCGAAAATCGTAGAGGCTGTAGTCACGTGAGGACAGCGCGTGGTGCAGCGTCAGGGCAGCATCGCTCATGCGTTTGTAGAGGTCGGGCGCAACATCCGCGGGACAACTCGACGGAATCGTGGGCTCTTCCCATCGGGTCTCGGCAATCTCACCATCATCTGACACGTCCAACTTGTCACGAAGGGTGCGAATTGGACGGTCCTTCGTGACGTGATACTCGATCGGCGGCAGCGCCTGGGCTTGGGACGCAACCTCGACCACTCCGATCCTGATCTCACGGCCGTCGATATACTCCTCAACGACAGCAACCGGTGCAAACGAAAGCGCCTTCTTAAGCGCGGCCGGAAAATCTTCAGCAACTCGAACGAGGGTCACGCCGATCGAGTTATCTTCCGTGTCGGGTTTCACGATGCAGGGAACACCCAAGGGTGCGGTGCTGTCGAACTGCGTCATCCGTACTGCACGTGGACATCTGACGCCGGCCGCCGTCGCAAGTGATTTTGTGTCCCACTTGCTGAGTGTCAGCGTGTTTGAGCGTGACGAGGGCCCGACGACCGGCACACCGACGACATCCTCGAAGTAGCCACGATACGATGTCATCCCCTGGGGACAGAACATGTGCGGCACTATGATGTCGAATTCGCTTGCAATCTGATTGATGTCCTCGAACTGAATGTCCGTCCGATCAGACTCGCCGTGCTCGAGTTTCCAGTCACCGTTGGGAAACCGCAGCAGCGCGACATGACTGAAATCGGAGGAGCGGAAAACATTCTGATAGTACACGTAGGACAAATTGAAGTAGAAATCGTTGAGTGTTGAGCCGACAAGGTGCAAGGCTTTCATTTCATTCCCCTTCGTATCTCGGTTTTGTGAGAAGATAGACTTGTGTCAAACGTTGATGATTTGACAGTTTCAGTGCCGTCTACGTGATCGCTTCAAACCTGACTTTTTCTGCGTGAATGGCGTTGACAAGAAGCACGTTAAGCACGTTTTTTTGCCCTCTTTTATGCATGCAGTCGCGTTCCTCTTTCGCCCTTCAGCTTTGCCGACTAGTTTTGAAGTGCTGGCAAAATCATCTTGCGAAGACACAGCGTGTCGTTTGCCAACAAGAGCGAGGTGCGAAGGCGCTGAACTCCGACGCGCCATTGCTGGGAAACAATGTCAGCGACCCGCTCATCGCGGGTAAAGCACAGGGTTTTCTCTTTGGTGTGAAACGAGACGAGAATTACGTCGACTTCGTCCAGACAACTCACGACCCGTTCAGAGCTGATGTCCAGGGGATCGGTAGTACTGAACTCAACTTGCCCAACCGTGAGCGTCCCAACGTTTGCTGTAGGAACGATCTTTGTGTCACTGTTCAACGCATATCGAAAGTTCCCGAGTATGAACCGGTCAACTTCTGCGAAGTAAGCTTCCTTCCAACTGGGTTCGAAGGCAGCTCTTTGAGAACAGTCAGCTAATGCATTGCTGTCGTCATCAGTGCAGATGCTCAGCTTCATATCGCAAGTGTTTGAGACGATCGCCATAGAGATTGCGGCATACGACGCGTCGGAGACGCTATTGGCGACATTGAGCTCCTGAATCTCGCGCCAGATGAGTGTAGCCGCCGCCCCTACTTGTTCGATCTGCGTGTTCGTTGGGCCGATCTTCTCTTGCCAGAATCCTTCGTGTCCGAAGTGATGATCATACACTTTAGAGACCTGCGAAGGTTTTCCGAAGTCCGGAAGATGGTCTGGATCCGAAACGTCGACCAGCGTTATCTCGTCAAACGCAGGCAACCCGGACGTCGTGAACACGACGTCATCCTTAAATCTGCCCGGCACCGAGTAGTTTGGCGGTCCAGGCAGTACCGCCCTTACCTGCTGACCAGCACAAAGCAGCGCATCTTCGAGAGCCTTTGCACAGGCAAAGGCGTCTATGTCAGTGTAGCGAAAGCCGGATGTGATCAGCATCGCGATTAGGCAACCAGGCGCCGTTCGCGTGCAGCGACGCATCGGCGGAGCTTCTCAATCAACGCCATAATGTTGTCTTCAGTGGTCATCCAGCTCAGGCTGATCCGCATGGTGCTCTTCTGATGGTCACGTGAGACCCCCATTGCGGTAAGGACATGACTGGCCGCTGTTCCTGTCGTACAGGCGGAACCAGCAGAAAAGTGAACATCGGGAATGCTGCGCATGATCAGTGCCGCATCGATCCCGAGGAACCCTCCGCTGAAGTTGCAGGTGAGCCTCGCATCGTGATCGCCATTGATGAAGAAGCCTGGCAGGTCCGAAAGTCCATCGACAAGGATATCCCGCAATCTCTGGATTCTTGAATGATCGGACATCTGGTCACGATGTGCAGCTTCCAGGCCGGCTGCCATCCCAGCAATCATCGCCACTGGAACGGTTCCGCCACGCAAACCGGATTCTTGCCCACCTCCTACGATGAGAGGGTCGAGATGGTCGATCAGGTCAGGCCGCATTATGAGCGCCCCGGATCCCACCGGTCCACCGAACTTGTGACCAGAGATCGTCATCATGTCGACGCCGAGTCCAGTGAAATCGACCGGCAGCTTTCCAACAGTCTGCGCAGCGTCAACGTGAAGGAGAGCGCCGCGTGCACGACAAAGCGCCGCGATCTCCGCTATTGGCTGAATCGTGCCTACCTCATTGTTCGCGTGCATGACCGAAACGAGTGCGGGTCCGTCGCCTAGTCGCCCCGCGAGATCATCGAGATCCACGGTTCCGCCCTCGCCTACCGTGCAGGTCTCAAACTTGATCGTGTCTGAGCTGGACGCGATCAGCACACCCGGCTCCAGCACGGACTTGTGCTCGATTGCGCTGGCAATCAGCTTGGTACCATCTCGCACGAAGGAGCGAAGTGCGGTGTTGTTGGCCTCAGTCGCACCAGAGCAGAATACGATCCCATCAGCCGACGCGTTCAGCACAGATGCCACAGTCGCACGCGCGCTCTCCAGGATCGACAACGATCTTTGCCCCGTTCGGTGGGCTGTTGCACTCGGGTTCCCAAAGTCCGTCGTCAGGCAGCGATGGATCATCTCCACAGCTTCCGGCCGAGGGCGTTCCGTGCCTTGCGCATCAAGATAGATAACGTCCGACATGAGCGATCACCCCTTCACAATACGGCAGGGATGTGAAACGCGTTCGCCCACGCATCCGATGATCGTCGCTGTGACACCGTGGGCGGCGCAGACTTGTTTGACATGGTCAGCGTGTTCGGGGCTTGCAGTGATCAACAGCCCGCCATTTGTTTGCGGGTCAGCGAGCAGCATCCTTTCCACAGCCGAAAGATCAGTCCGACATTCGACGCTCTCTTCGAAACTCTCCCAGTTAGCGTTCGCGAGCATGGGCACGTGTCCCGCTCCCGCAGCTCGTTTTACGCCCGGCAGCAGAGGCACAGTGCTCATGTTGAGCTCGATGCACACGTCGCCGGCATCACCGACTTCGACGGCATGTCCAAGCAAGCCAAAGCCGGTCACGTCCGTGAGAGAGGTGACACACGATTCCAATCCAAGGATCGCGCCTATGCTGTTTGCAGAGAGCATCGCGCCCTCGGCTGCTTTCCACGCGTCATCTTGCAGGAAACCGGACTGCCGGGCCGCGACCGCGACGCCGTTACCCACCGGCTTCGTCACGAAAACGACATCGCCGGGGGCTGCTCCCGACTTCTTTTTGATCCTGTCCGAGTGTGCGACCGATCTCACGGCCAAGCCGACCAAAGGCGTCTCGAGCACAACCGTATGTCCGCCCACGATGTTGCAGTCCACCGATGCGCAGACTTCAGCCAAGCCAGTCATAAAGCGTTGGCCCATCGCGACCTGTTCATGTTCAGCGACGCGGGGCAAGGCGAGGACAACGTCTGCCCACATCGGCTTCGCGCCGCACGCGAAAATGTCGCTTAGGGCATTTAGAGCCGCGATCTTTCCGGACAGGTAGGCGTCCGGCAGGATGGGATTTTGGAAGTCAACTGACGATATCAGAACGCTGCCGTCGTCAAGAGCAACAAAAGCGGCATCATCAGTCTCATGATTTTCTGCCCTGGCTGGTGCGAGCGTCGCTTCGGTGGTGATGGCTTTCAAAGCGTCTGATGGGAGCTTGCAGGAGCATCCGCCAGATGCTTGGAATGCTGTCACATCGATCGCACTATCGGGCGATAAAGCGTTGTTATTGAATACATTCATCTCTCTCTCCTGAAGCAGCAGCCGGAATTACATCTCAAGGATGAGTGGTATTGCTCGTGTTCGCGGAGAAGTAGTTTTTCGCCAGATCCCGTAAAGACAGATCCACAAGCCTTTTTCGAAACATGCGTACAAAGGGCGTTCGCGACGTCATTGAGACGGTCTGAATCGTGACGAAATCAGTTGCTTATCCATCGTTGGTACAAAGTGTCGCAGGTTGAGCGACCCGTACCGAATTCTCCCTCTGGTAGCAGGCCTTAAATGAGCTAGACCACCCCAGAGTAGTCCGCCGGTGGCCCCGCTCAGGCCGAAGGACGAGGTCTCAGAACATGCGTTGGGCACCCCAGCGCGTTCGTAAAGGAGGTTCGACATGCCTGGAAAAACGACCATCATCGTCATGCGACATGGTGAAAGTGAGGCGAACAGCCGACAGATCATTTCAGACAAACTGGTTGATCATCCATTGACCGATCGAGGTCTGGAGCAAGCGCGTCGTGCAGCGCTGTCTCTGAAAGACGAACCGATCGATCTCATAATCACGTCGACGAGACAGCGGGCCCGACTGACCGGTGAAGAAGTCAACAAGCTGCATGGGGTGCAAGTACTCGAAACTGAAGATCTGATTGAACGGAACTACGGCATCTTCAGTGGGATCCCTGATCGCGAAGCCCACGAAATAATGGAAAAACAAGGGTTTAGCTGGCTCAACATTCCAGAAAGTGAATCAGTAGAGGCACTCGACGCCCGCGTGAAGAGGGTCGTGACGTCGGTGACGAACCTACATGCCAGCCATCACGCCCTGATCGTCACGCATGCTGACGTTGTTCGCGCATTCTTTCGAGTGTTTCGGAATGTGCCGCCGGAAGAGTCGGTGAAGTTGCGCATTGAAAACTCGAAACCCTACATCTTCGAAGTCAGCGACGCATGACACACGTCATTGTTTACGGCGAAAGATGGTCAGGTCACCATAGTCCGAGAAAACGCAAGGACGAAACCAGCTGGTCTTCCCGAAGACTCGCCGTGATTGACCAGCTTTGATGCTCCAACCAGCATTTAGTGACCACGATAATCCCTTTCAGAGACGCACACTATCCCAAGGAGGTCACTACTCACGCGGTGATCTTCTACGTCCGCGACGCAGTTTCCTATCACGAGCTTGAGGAGATCATCGTAGAGCGCGGCATCGCATATCAAAAGCAGAGGGCACTCTCTGCGATTCAACAGAAATTGGCGACAGATCCATGTCGAGCGCCGATTTCTGCTTAGCCGTCCATGGTTTGATGTTCTCTTTCGATCGTTCACTCATTGCCACACGTTCCGCGTCGCAGAATGAGCAAGAAGGCATTGCGTCGAAACAACTCTCGATTATGCGTCAGTTTTTTTGGCGTACGGCCGAAGTTCCTGTGTTTGCCCCGCCAGCTTCGCCAACAGCCTCCGCCGCTTTTCCGACCCGCGCTTCGAACTCGATCTTGCAGCCGCACCCGGGCTCTCAAGCAAATGAGGGTCGACGTCGGCGACGCGGGCATAGATGGCATTCCAATGGTTTCTGACGCCATCCCGGGAGATCCCGAGTTGTTCTGCAATGTCGACATCCGTGGCACCAGCAAGTGCTGCCTTCAAAATCTTCTGCTCACGCGGCCTGAAACCAAAACGCGGCTCGGTGTAGCCAAAGATCGTTTTCGCGACACCTACGCTCGGGAGCTCTAGGGCATCCTCTTTGGTGAGCCCATAGACTGCCCGCGGTCCGGGGCCGACATCCGACATCGACCAGGGATGTTGCGGGAACACATCAAACAGTCTCTTGTTAAGTCCAGATTCCTGTATGTGGCCGAGGGCCACTTCGGTCTCATGAAAAGAGCGACGGATTTTGAAGCTCTGATGAAGGCGAATGTACTCAGGGATGATCAGGTTCAGAAGCTGATGCGCAAAGGGATCTGAAAAGTCATAGGTTGCCTGGCACCATTCAAGCACAAACAAATCCAGCCCATCGCCAGCGTTCCGAGGCGCAACTTCTGAAGGCAGGAGGATGTTGGTGAAGTCACCCTGTCGCGCTTCTTCAAGGAGCCTGAGGTTCATGTATGGCCGCGGATCGGCCACGTAAGCATCGACCGCCTCCTCCCGCAGAAAGCAAGACAAGCCGAATGAGATACATTTGCCCTTTTGGGCACTGTCAAAGATTCCGGACCCATTGATGGCTTCTCGTTCGATTAAGTCGGCAACGGTCTCATCGAGCCAATCGCCCAGATGATGCGTCGGCGGAAGAACGTCACGCCAGAGGTCGCAGACGGCCGATGCATCATCAGAGCTGAGTGTGCGGACATCGAAATGAGCGGTCATGTCAACAGCCGTTAACATGTTCATGGGAAGTCAGAAACACCTTTTAGGGGATTGCCGCCCATTCCCGCCCAATCGACGTTAGCAGCACCGGTTTTTTACGCATTCGCAGCGTCTTGATACTGCGATGGGTCGTCGAGTTGGAGTGAGAGTAAGACATGAAACTGCAACGTACAGCGCCAGCGCTTGCCGCTGACGGTCAGTCGAGCATCCCGGAAGCCAAAGCATCAAACTGGCGTAACGGGATCCCATGCCGCCTTGCGGCACTTGCAGTTGCTGTTTCGATCACTGCGGATGCCTCGCATGCCACCACGTTGGTAGACGAGACGGTGCTCGACAGGATCTTCTCACAAGAGAGTTTTGGGCCGACACCCATCGATATCAGGCTGCTGCCGACCATAACCATCGAGTCAACGAGACTTTCTCGTGTTGAGGTCTTCTTCAGCGGTGATGGACGCACGAGCCCGATCGTCGTGACCTACGACGAGGCGCAAGAACTGTTCGACATGGGCAGTGAAGGCCCAGTCCTGGACTTCTTTGTCGTGGACGAGATCTTTTTTGGCGGCTTCAGACCCTCCGGCATTGCAGAAGACTTGTCGGGTTACAGTCTGCTTGAACCGGTCTTCGGGAACGGTTTTCTCGTTGACAGAAACTACACCTTCGAGCGGGACCTGATTGTCGCCCATGAGATGGGACATACTCTGGGCTTGCGTCATCCTGATGACCCCCAGCCACCTCACTTCTTGCCACCAAGATCAGGCACGTTTCCACCCAACCTGATGAACGGTCAGCTCTTCGGTAGTGACGTCCTGTCGGTCGCGCAGGTCGAGCAGATCCTTAGATCCGACAAGGTTCAAGGCGACGCAATCTCAGGCCTCTACATAGAGATACAGCAATATGACGTTGTTCGCGCCCCGTTTGAAGTTGCCCCAGTGCCCTTTCCCACATCGGCACCTCTGATGCTTGTCAGCATACTTATGCTGAGCTGTGCAGGTCGGCACCGACGTCGATCAAAGACCGGATCGTCAAATCTTAGTTCCCCCTTCGTCATCGATCATACCGGAGAGTAGAATGCGTGCCTTAGCCCTTGCCTTCATTCTTGCCTGGACGTCCATCCCGACCCACGCAGCCTCGCTGAACACGAGCGTGGTACGTGCCGGTTGTGGGGGCAATCTGAACGTCGACACGCGGGTTCTGCACCCAGAGATCGTAGGGCTCGGTGTCTCGGCAGGACCGCCTGCAACGAGCGAGGTGAACTGCTCCGCTGGCGCAAGTGCTTTCGCAGGGGCAGGCGTTGCCCGTGTGCAGGCCTCGATAGATAACCCGGGCCGCGATGACAGCACTGCGCTCATCCGAGGGGAAGCATCGGCCTTCGCACAGCTCACCTACGACTTCATTGTGAAGGCGTTGATTACCGATCCAGACCCATTTGAGTTCTCGATCAATATGAGTGCGTCCGGGTCCATTGGTGCCGTGAGCAACGAGCTCTTCAGCGATACCGGAAAGCTCCTCAACGCTGGCCAGGTGATCTCCTCAGGCCTGCGGATTACCGGATCGCTGCGTACCCGAAGTGACAGTGACAACTTCGAAGAGCGGATCGCGGTGCGCGTAAGTCCTGGAGAGGAAGACACGGGCGTGTTGAGCGGTGACTTCACGACGCCATCCATATTGGTCACGCCGGGAGATCGCATAACATTCACCTTCGGTCTTGAAGGTGGGACGAGTGGTCAGCTCATCGGTCAATCTGCGTCCGGCCGCGTGTCTGCAGAGCGAAGCCTGTCGTTTTCTACGCGTGGGCCCGTCTTCAACGTACCTGATGGCTACGCGGTCCTCATCGATGAGCCACGCCTCATTGGCAATCGATACTATGCCCCCGAGACGCCCTTGCCGCCCGCTCCCGTTCCCTTGCCAGCGAGCGGCTGGGTGCTTCTGTCGGGGCTGATCACTGTTCTGGTAGCGGGACGGCGCCGGGACAGAGTCTGATGTTAACCAAAGACATTCCCACGGGGAACTGGTCGGCTCATTTGTGCACCACTTCCCAGGTCCCGTGCTTCGAACCCTTTAGCATCGAGGGTTGGGTTCAGAGATCGAGCGTTACTCACTCTGCGTCATTCTGAACAGGATCAGAGACCGTGCAAACTCGGCCGATCTTAGCAGACGACGCAGGTCCGTGCACCTTTCAGCCACAGCGCCTGTAGCACGGCTTGGAAGGCTGTCTTCCGAACAAAGCAGGTGTGGACAGGTCGTGATCACACCGACGCGCCTTGGTTGTCAATCCACCTGGGCCAAGCATTGGATAGTTTTGAGGCCTTGGTGCAGCGACGCCTCTTTGATTGTAGGTGGCGTTCAGTCTTTCCCCTCACGACGCCCTTCTCGAAGCGCACGCTGTCGCCGTCCCAGAAGGCGATGACGCCCGCACGGCTGACGTCGGCCGGGTCATAGCCATGGGTCAGCTTCTCGAGCTCCTCCGAGAGGCGGTCGCATTCGGCGTCCGCGTCTTCTTCATCGCCTTCGAAGGTGCCCGCGTTCCACTGCTCCTCGATCTCAGTGAGACGCGCGGCGATGGCCTCTGCCCGTTGGGCCTCAGCGCCCTCGAGTTCGATGCGCGTCGGATAGATCCGTGAGAGGGAGTGGATCTCGGACCAGTCCATGGCGGGCCGGCCTTCGGCCCAGGCAAAG
>JBCBAO010000084.1:0-231 GCA_038532405.1 Pseudomonadota bacterium
CTCGGCGGTGTGGTGAGCCCCGCGCTCAGCACAATGATGACAAATGTGACCCCATCAAATGCGCAAGGCGAACTTCAAGGGGCCTCGGCCAGCCTCCAAGCCCTTGCCATGATCTTTTCACCACTCACAATGACCCAGGCACTGCATACCTTCTCTAAAGACACAGCCCCCGTTTACTTTCCAGGCGCTGCCTTCCTCCTGGCCGCTGGCTTAACGGCGCTTTGCCTTGTT
>JBCBAO010000084.1:241-9520 GCA_038532405.1 Pseudomonadota bacterium
CCTGTTCCTCGACCGTGATGGCGTGATCAATATAGACAAAGGCTATGTCAGCCGGATCGCAGACTTCGAATGGATGCCCGGGGCGGCCAACTGTATTCGAACCTTCAAGGAGCGGGGCTGGTTCGTCTTCGTCGTCACCAACCAATCCGGCATTGCGCGGGGCCTTTATTCGGAGGAGGACATGCACACGCTCCACAATTGGATGTTCGGCGAGCTTCTGAAAGGTGGCGCGCAGATCGACCGCATCTATCACTGTCCTTACCATGCCGAAGGCGAAATCGAGCGCTATCGCAAGGACAGTTTTGATCGCAAACCAAAGCCCGGCATGCTGCTCCAGGCCATGGCCGACCATTCAGTTAAAAAGGAAGCGAGTTTCCTGATCGGTGACAACCCGACAGATCTTGAGGCCGCCAGGGCCGCGGGCCTCGGCGCATTCCTTTTCAAAGGTGGCAACCTTGCCGATTTTGCTGAATGGGCCCTTGCCGATTTCGAGCAGGGCACGCGCTAGCAGCACCGCCTATTCGATCGACCGGGGATCAAGCCCCCCCATACGACAAACCTCGTCCCATTCAGCCTCGCGAACCGGCTGTACCGACAGGCGCATAGACGTAACCAGGGACATTTCTGCAAGCTTCGGATTGGCTCTCACCGCCTTCAGGGTGACCGGCGTCGGCATATCGCAAACGGCCTTGATGTCCACACAGTCCCAGCGCTCGTCATCGGTGGTGGAATCCGGGTGGCTAAGCGCGCATACCTCAACAACACCGACCACTTCGAGCCCCTCATTCGAATGGTAGAAAAACCCACGATCACCGATTTTCATCTCGCGCATATTGTTGCGGGCCTGGTAGTTGCGGATACCGTCCCATTCTTCTCCGGCGTCTCCCTTCGCCTTCTGCATATCCCAGGACCATTTGAAGGGTTCAGATTTGAAAAGCCATTTGGCCATGGGTCACCTCATGCGTGCAGATCTGTCTCAGCCGACGACTTAGGGGGCGTTGCTCCGCACGTCCAGATCAGGTCGACACGCCATCCATGGCGGCGGCGTGGCGGTGATCGACGCCGAGGCGCTCGGCGAGCCGCTCCAGAAACCCCCGCTCGCCGGCGTCACGCGTGCCGGCAACAACGCTCGCGGCAGCGTAAAGCTGCGCAGCGTGGTTGGGTGAAAGGGCCGCAGGCACGATCTTTTCAAACAAATCATCCTCCCCCATGGGCTTGGTGAACACAGCCCGGTCGGCCTCGGCAACGCCCATTTTTTCCATTTCGGCATCAATGGCGAGGCGTTCGGCCTCGTCGAGCACGCCATCGGCATGGGCCGCCGCCACCATCACGCGAACAATCGCTTCTGAAAAATCAGGGCTTGCCGAAGCATCATCCAGGTAACCGGCCGCCTTGGCTTCGGCCTCCTCCCCCGGTGTTTGGTATTGCCGCCCCTGCCATGTGCGATAGGCAAGCGCGCCAAGGGCGGCAACCGCTCCGGTTTTCGCAACACCGCCGATAATGTTCCGCCCGCCTTTGGTGCCCAGCAGCCCAGCTAGAAGCAGCCCGCCCACCCCGGCCGCAGCAAGCCGCGCCTGGGGATCGGTTTCAAGCCGTTCGCGCACTTTGCCAGCCGCTTCCTTCCCCTCTTCGACCCGACGCTCCAACTCAACGGCCTCAGCCACCTTCTCCGCTTCAACCTTTAAATCGGAGAGGATTTTCTCAAAGTCCAACATATATGGAGGTCCCCTTTGTTTCAGTATTGAAAAAGCAGAGGGCACGCCAGAGCGCAAGCCTAAGCCGCGCGGGCCGCGCCCCAGCTGACAAAGCCCGCAAATTTCGGCCCACCCGGCAGATACATGGACTGGGGCGTATCGACCTGAAATCCGCCTTCGCGCATCAGCGCCAGGATATCCCGCGTCAGATGGCAGCCCCCGGCCAGAGGCTTCCAAACCGGTTCGATCCGCCTTTGCCATTTGGCGACATTTTCATCCGGGGCTAGCCCATGTTCGGAGAACAGGATCTTGCCACCTGGCCGCAAAACGCGCCTCGCCTCGCTCAAGGCCGCCCGCCAATCGGGAATAGTGCATAAGACAAAGGTGATCACGACCGTATCGACGCTCTTATCCTCCAGGGGCACGGCCTCCGCACCTGTTTCAAGAAATGTGGTCCGGTCGCCAAGCTCTGTTTTGGTCAGCTTTTTCCGGGCGCGGGCGACCATGCCCGGTGCAGGCTCCAAAGCATGGAGGCTTTTTATCGCTGTCGGATTATATAGCCCGAAATTGGTGCCTGACCCGCAGCCGAATTCGAGCACATCTCCTTCAGCGAGTGGAACGACTTTCTGGCGCTGTTTCATGATCGGTGGGCTGGCACACGCACAGGACACCAGCGTCGGAACCACGTATCGTTCCCACAGGCCCATTAGCCACACACCCGTGTTTCAAGGGCACGGCCCGCCGGGCTGCCCGTCGCTTCTGCGGTTGCGGTGTTGGCTGGGCGCGCAATCAGGCCGCTTTGGGTCATACAGACATGGTAAGACAGCCCTGCCGACATTGGATTATAGGTTGCCGAGCCATAGCGGACATCCTCAACGCCGAACCGGCCTCCATTTTCCTTCGCAATTGCCACAACATCGAGCCCCGGATCCTCTGCCAGGCGGTGAACGTTTCGATTGATCAGCCCTTCATCCGCCTCATAACCGCTTTCCAGCCGATCGAGCTTATAGGCGCTGTCAAACCCAATCAGGTTGGAAAACGCCTTGAACTTGATCACCCGCGCTTTGACGAGCCATTCGTCCCCGTTCAAATCATAGGTGGCCGTCTCGCCGCCCGGATAAACGACATTTGCAATATAATGGTCAGGGGTGCTCGCCGGCATGAAGCTTATTGTGGCCACGGGGCGCTCAAATGTCAGACGTTTATAGGTCTGCAAGTTGAGCCCCGTCAGGGCGACGACGCCGCTCAGTCCTAGAAATCCGGCCCCGAAAAAGAGCCGCGTCATTCCCGAAAACGGCCTCAATTTAAAGAGTTTTCCCAGCCCTGCGAATGAGAGCATCAGTCCGATGACACCGGCCAAACCCGGCAGCACCCACCATATCAAGCCCATATCCCAACTCCCCGAAATCGCGCGACTTTTGTCGCTTGTGCAAAAACTATAGCAGCATGGTGAGCGATTGAAAAAGTCACGTTACAGCCGCCCACCAATCGGGCACCTGGGCGTGAAAGCCTTGCTGCTGGCGTTTGGCGCACTACACTTCTAGTGGGCAAACACGACGAGGGTCACCATGGAGCGAGCCATTACGCGCGCAGAATTGCGTGCCGCCATACCGAATGTGTGTTTTGAGCGAAGCACGGCTCGCGCGCTCGGGCACCTTTTCCTGGATTATAGTTTGATCGCGATCCTGTATCTTGGCGTATATCTATCGCCGCATTGGGCCCTGCAACTGCCTCTGATTTTTTTAATTGGAACAGTGTTTTGGGGCACTTTTGTTATTGGGCATGAGGCTGGCCATGGGTCTTTCTCGCGCCATGCCCGCTTGAACACATTGGTGGGGCTCATCAGCCACGGCATTATTCTTGTCCCCTATCGAAGTTGGCAGCGCAGCCATGCCATGCACCACAAACATACGGGCCATCTAAAAAAGGAAGAAGTGTTCCGGGCCGTCAAACCCCACCAGGAGGTCCTGGCGCATATGATGATCTTCCGCACACCGCTCTTTCTGCTCTTTGGATGGCCGCTTTATTTGATCGGCCTCAGGAATGCCAAACAGATGCACCCCGTTAAGAACAGCCACTTCACCACGGCAAGCGACCTTTATTCCAAACCCGTAAAAATCTCCTACTGGGCGAGTATTGCGCTCGTCGCTGCCTTTGCAGCCGCCTATACCAGCGTCTGGATCCTCTTCGGATTTGCCGCCTTCGCGACCTATATTCTGCTGCCATATCTCGTGTTTGCAGGCTGGCTGACCTTCGTTACCTACATGCAGCATGTCTCGCCGGAGGTCCCCGTCCACGACGAAGAAACCTGGACAGGGCTAAACGGTGCGCTGTCGACGGTTGACCGGAACTATTTCCCGTTCAATCGCCTTACCCACCGCATTGGGGACTGCCATGTCATCCACCACTTGTTCCCAACGATCCCCCACTACCATGCGAAAACCGCCACCGAGGCCATCAAGCCCCTGCTCGGCCAACGCTACCTGTCCTCAAACCGCTCGGTCTGGGTTGATTTCTTCCATACCCTGACCCGATGCCATTTCGTCGAACGGGATACTGGCGGTACATATCGCTACAAATCGGCTTATCCCTTCGTACCGAATTTCTCCGCGGCAAAACGCCGGCAAAATGTGCCGGTTGCGCCAGCCGAATAAGCCAGCAAAACGCCAGATCCTAGTGCTTGTTTGGCCCCATAAAGCCAAACAGGTGGCCTGCAACTTTTCGCATCTGGATCTCTTCAGACCCTTCCGTGATGCGATACCGCCTATGGTGGCGATAGATATGTTCAAACGGCTTGTGCCGGGAATAACCAATGCCGCCATGGACCTGCATCGCCCGGTCCGCCGCCTCGCAGCAGAGCCGATTGGCGCGGTAATTACACATGGACACCTTATCGGAGAGGTACGTCGCGACCTCCGTTTTGGACATTTGGTCCATTTCCCAAGCCGTCTTGAAGATCAGCAAGCGCAGCATCTCCGCCTCGGTCTTTAGCTCGACAAGCGGAAACTGGATCGCCTGGTTCAAGGCAAGGGCTTTGCCAAACGGCTTCCGTGCGCGGGCATATGCAATACTCTCATCGATACAGTAAAGCGCCGCGCCCGTGGAACTGGCGGCCTGGCGAATACGGTTTTCATGGACGAAATGCTGGGCGATGGCCAATCCGCCATCGAGCGGCCCGAGCATGGCTGTGTCCGGCACCCAGACATCAGTGATCGACACGCGCGGATGGTCCGTCGGCATATTGAATGTCCAGAGATACTCTTCAATCACGATGCCAGGATCGTCCGCCGGCAGGAGGAGGCACGTGATGCCTTTCGCGTCACCATCTTCGCCGCTTGTCCGAGCAAAACACATCATGTGCGTCGCGACATGCATGCCCGTTGTCCACATTTTCTCCCCGTTTACACGCCAGCCCGCCACGCCCTCGCGTGTTTCCCTCACGGCGCGCGTGTCCATATGGGTGGCATCGGATCCATGGTCCGGTTCCGTCAGGCCGAAAGTGGCGCGAAACCGGCCCTCCAGCGCGTCAATTGCGAGGTGTTTCTGATCTTCGCGACCAAAATCGTTTAAAATCAAAACCTGGGGAAAGTTTGCAACGATTGAATGCTCATTTTGGAGGTCGTTGTGTAGACCAAGTCCCTTGCGCGCCAGGTGTTCGCGGATCACCGCCATGGCAAGATTCGACCCATCTTTGCCGCCAAAGGCCGCCGGAAGCCCGAATCGAAAATGGCCAGCAGCGTCGGCGCGGCGCTTCGCCTCGGCAAGGAGCGCCTCCCATTCCTCTCTGGGCAGGCCACCATTTTCAAAATCCGTACGTGCCCATTCCCGCCTGTGGTCAAAAAACCGGATATTATCGTCTTTTTCCTCCAGCGGATTGATTTCATTGACAATAAAATCATCCAACTCCTCAAGATATGAGGTCAGTTCAGGTGGGAAGTTAAAATCCATGCACGCAATCGCTCCCAGCAAACATTGTTAACAGTGCACTGGTTTTCATCAAGCCTGCAAACCAATGCGGCAGTGCAGCATTTTTTAAGACAATTCAGTGAATAATTATCGCTGAACGATTGACATTTTATTCAGAGCGCGCAGATATAGGGTACGGTAGTCATCTACCGTTACTCAATGAAGGACCAATCAAATGACACGTTTCCTCCCGACGGTCGCAAAATTCGCTACAGCCACTCTGGCGCTTGGCCTCGTGGCCATGCCGGCTTCAGCGGACCGCACCGTAACAGAAGAAGTAAGCTTTCGTTTCAACACAGCCGCCCTTTCAACACCGGAAAGCGCCGCAAGCGTGCTCGCTGCTTTGAAGACCCAGGCCAACGCCGCGTGTTCCTACACAGAACCGCTTTTGCGCGCCGAACGCATTGACGATGTTTGCGTCGATGACGTTATGCGCCAAGCCATCGTTGCCATAGACGACGCGGATTTGACGGAGGCCTATAACATCGCCGAAGGTCGCCGAATCATCGATACATCCCCAGCTTCTGAAGCTGAGCTTGCCGCTGTCCGCTAGGTGGTGTGAAAATAATGCAGTGAATGATTGAAGAACTATTCAACAATCACTAAGTCTACTAGGCGGCGCGGAACACCAGCCGCGCTGCATGTTTCCTCCCTTAGGGCCGCCCCATATTCGGGCGGCCTCTTTTTTAGGGATTTCAAAGCACCACAAAGTTAAGCTGGATAAGAAACGCGCTTAGCGCACAGCGACGGTTGATAGGTTTTCAAACACATCCTGCGCATTGAACGCTTCAATGTTTTCCGGGTCTTTTTCGCCTTCAAACGCCTGAATGACCACGCCAACATCGAAACTACGGCGTTCACGCGTGCGGGTGGTGGATGTGCCGATACCGCCGAAACCGCGATTAAAGCCTCCTCGGCCAAACCCGCCAAAACCACCGCCAAATCCGGTGCTGGTAGAATTGAAAGACCGCAAACCGCTCTCGGAGTCCGCAAGGATCATAAAATGACCAAAGCCATCAGCAAGGGTAAGCTCGGCGGCGCGAAGCAGGATATAGTTTTCCACCGTCGCAAGGTCCGTGCTGGAATTGCCGCGGAAGGTCACGCGGTATTTGCCGGCCTCAATCTTCACATCGTCATAGCCATAGCTGCTGATGCCGCCCTTTGACTGTTGATAGGGCGTTGCCGTTACACAGGCACCAAGGACCAGTGCAGCGCCCAATGCGACACTTGTTGATTTCAAATAGGACTTCGTGCTCATCATTAGCTCCGTAAAACATCCCCACTAAAACCCAAGATAGACCAGTTTTCGCTTATTTCATCTAACATCGCGCCCCTGCCAGATCACAATTCGATCAGGCTGGCGTGCTCTCAATTGGTTGCCATAACTCAACTTTTCGTCCGTCCGGATCCATGATCCAGGCAAACTTTCCATATGGCTCTGTCATCGGCTCGCCTTCCAGCGGAACGTCCTCAGCTTTCAGACGCTCGATGATACCGTCCAGATCGTCGACCATAAGGTTCATCATCCAGTTGGCGTCCGAAGGTTTGAAATAATCACTTTCAGATTTGAAAGGTGCCCAGATCGTCATGGCTCCCTTTGGAAAGACGTCCGCGGCATCTTTTTGTGAAAAAGAGTGTCCACCATAATCATCCATGTCGATCCCCAGGACACGCGTATACCAGGCCCGCGTCGCCTCAACATCCTTGCATAGGAAAAAGACACCTCCGACCCCCAAAACCTTCGCCATAGTCAAACCTCCTCTTGGCAAACCGTAAACGGCTGCCGCAAGATACAATAAGACGATCTGCGAGGACACAAGCTTATGGAAATCAAGGCGAACCGAACCCCTAACTCTGCATTTGAAAATCTGCCAGACTATGGATTTGCCCCGAATTATGTCGATGATCTTCCGGGGTATGATGGATTGCGCATCCATTATCTCGACGAGGGACCGAAAGCTGCAGACCAGACCTTTCTCTGCCTCCATGGGCAACCAAGCTGGTCTTACCTCTACCGCAAGATGCTGCCGGTTTTTACCGCCTCCGGGGCCCGCGTGATCGCGCCGGACTGGCTCGGCTTTGGCAAGTCCGACAAGCCGGTCGACGATGCTGTCTACACCTTTGACTTCCACCGCAACATGCTGCTTGCCTTCATCGACCGGCTGGATCTGACCAATATCACGCTCGTTTGCCAGGACTGGGGCGGCCTGCTTGGCCTAACAATACCCCAGGACATGCCAGAACGGTTCACCAGGCTTATCGTCATGAATACCGCCATTGCCGTTGGGCAATCTCCGGGACCGGGCTTTGACGCATGGAAAGCCTTTGCCGCAAGCCAGCCCGATATGGATATTGCCAATCTTATGCAGCGTGGCACACCCATCTTGTCCGATGCCGAGGCGGCCGCTTACGCCGCACCCTTTCCTGACATAACCTATAAAGCCGGCGTTCGGCGGTTTCCCGAAATGGTGATGGTGAGCCCGGATATGGACGGGGTCGAAACGTCCAAGACAGCGCTAAAATTCTGGTCTGAAGACTGGACCGGGCAAAGCTTCATGGCGATCGGTATGCAGGACCCCGTCCTGGGTCTTGCGGTGATGACAGAACTTGCCAAGGGGATCAAAGGCTGCCCGCCCCCCATGGAGGTCGCCGACGGCGGTCACTTTGTCCAGGAATGGGGCGTCCCCATCGCCGAAGCTGCCCTTAAACATTTCGGCGATATATGAAACGTCCAAGTGCCGGTTGCGGAGCAGCCATCGAAAACGAAGCCGGTGAACTCTTGCTTATCCAACGCCTGAAATCTCCGGAAAGCGGGCATTGGGGGTTGCCGGGGGGCAAGATTGATTTTGGCGAAGCGGTCGAAACCGCGATTGTTCGCGAAATCAAGGAAGAGCTCGGGGTCGACATTGAAGTCACCGGCTTGGCTTGCCTCACCGAAACAATTGGGGCCGATGATGGCGCGCATTGGGTTGCGCCGGTGTACCATGCCGTGATTATCGATGGAGATCCCGAGATCAAGGAACCGGAGAAGCATGGCGGATGGGGCTGGTTCGCCCAAGACCGAATGCCAAGCCCCCTGACAACGCCAACACAGCAATACCTTTCCTCCCGGAATGGAGATGGTTTAACACGCGGTGAGGGCTGAGACACGCGGCACCGGCGGACGTCACGGGCCCAATAACATTTGGCTCCCTTCGGGCGCACCGCGCGTTCGACTTTTGCCAATTCGATGGATCATTTTCCCTATTCGGCCCTGATGTCACAGGAATAAGAGCAAAAATATCCCCTTGACGTAAACGTCACCCCCTAGCGCCACCGAAGCACCATCTATAGGGTCCCGCGTAAAGACGTCTATCCAACAGGGAGAATTTAAAAACATGCGTGAAGCCGTCATCGTTTCCACTGCCCGTACAGGCCTTGCCAAGACCGGTCGAGGATCCCTCAATAACACCCATGGCATCACCATGGCTGGCCACGCCATAAAGGGCGCGCTGGAACGCGCCGGCGTTGAACCGGACGCCGTGGAAGATGTCTATCTCGGCTCCGCCCAACCGGAGGGCGCAACGGGCCACAATATTGCGAGAAATGCCGCGCTTTGGGCCGGGTGCCCCTCAAGCAC